>JAUNNW010000119.1 GCA_030531285.1 Synergistaceae bacterium
CGGCGGAATAAGACTTGTAAGAAACCGCGAAACAGGGCTCGGCAATCTCTGCGCCGATGCTTTTAGAGCCGCCTGTAACGCGGATATAGCAATTATCAACGGCGGAGGTGTACGAAATCCAATTCCCGCCGGAGACATAACGCTCAATACGCTGTTTAGCGTTTTTCCGTTTGACGGCCGCGTCTGTGCGGCAAAAATCAGCGGAAAAACCTTGCTTGACATGCTTGAGCTTTCCTGCAGTCAAATGAAAAAAGAATATAAACTGGACGGCAGCGCTGCCGGTGAATTCGGCGGCTTTTTGAGCGTTGCCGGACTTAATTTTTGTGTTGACCTTTCTGTTCCGTCGCCCGTTATCACAGACGAGAACAGAACGTTCAGGGAAATATCGGGCAAAAGACGCGTGTACAACGTATGGCTCACGGACAAAAGCGGCAGAAAGATCAGAAAACTGGATGAAAACAGCGAGTACAGCATAGCAGGCACCGACTACCTGCTGTCCAGCGGAGGAAACGGCTACTCAATGCTTGCAAACTGTACACCCCTTCCCTGCAAGCTCATGAGCGACTGCGACGTTTTGGAAAAATACATAGAGGAAACTCTCGGCGGCGAACTTCCGGAGTGCTACAAGATCCCCGAAGGCAGAATTAAGATAACGCACGGCAGAGAATAAACCTCCAACGTACTGTTACACCAAACAAATTAAATGCTTTGAATATATAATTTGGGCAGTTTTATATACCAATTAATCTTTAAGTAATTTAAGTATCGCTTTTGTTTGAATTTCTATGCCAAGCGGTATGCAGCTTTCGTCCGCTTTGAATTTCGCGTTATGTATCGGCGCATTGTATACACCTTTATACCCGCATCCAAGGTGCCAGAAACAGCTCGGTCTTGCCTGAGCAAAATAGGCAAAATCTTCCGTGCCTAGGCTCGGGGTCTTTTCCTGTGTAACGTTTCCTGCACCGAGCACCTCTTTTGCTGCTTCGTGCACTGTTTTTACCACTTCGTCATCGTTGGTGAGCGCCGTGTAGCTTGGGCGAAGCTCAAGATCTGCTTCTCCCCCGTATGCCTGAGCCACGCCTTTAGCAACAAATTTTACGCGTTCACGGAGTTTCATTCTTGTTTCTTCCGAGAGCGAACGAAGTATGCCCACAAGTTCGGCTTCCGCAGGAATTATATTGCCCGCGCTTCCCGCGGTGAATTTGCCCACCGTTACCACCCCAGCCTCATAAGGCGCAAGGTTTCTGCTGGAAATACTTTGCAGCGCCGTTACTATCTGCGATGCAAGCACTATGCTGTCAACTCCGGCATCAGGATGTGCGCCGTGGCAGCCTTTTCCGCGTACGTGCAGCGTAAATTCGTCTGACGCCGCCATCATCTGACCATATTTGAAACCGGCTTCTCCCGCCGTGTATTCAGGCTCCACGTGAAGTCCTACAATCTGTTTTACGTACGGGTTTTCAAGCACACCGGCTTTTATCATTCTGTCGGCGCCGCCCGTGGTTTCCTCTGCCGGCTGGAAGAAGAATTTGACCGTTCCGCCAAGTTCGTTTTCATGCTGCTTTAGGAGAATGGCTATACCAAGTACGATTGAAGTGTGCATATCGTGCCCGCAGGCATGCATGCAGCCTTTGTTTTCCGACGCAAAATCCACCCCGCTGTCCTCCGTTATCGGCAGCGCATCTATATCCGCACGTACACCGATGCAGGGTTCGCTGCCTGTGCCTACCTGCGCACAGACTGCAGTGCCGTCAAGCAAAACGTCATATTTGATGCCGTATCTGTCGAGCTGCTTTGTAATGCGCACAACCGTTTCCTGTTCGCTTCCGCTCTGTGAAGGGTGACGGTGCACATCTCTGCGGAAAGCAATAATTTCAGGCAAAAGTTTCTGTATTTCTTCTCTCATAATTATCATTCCTTTATTTAATCTACCGCCGGTAATTGTTTCTATTCGTCCAGCATAAGCTCCTCCGGATGCTCAGAAAGTTTTTCTATTCTTTCCCTTTCTATTTCACTGATGGTTTTCTTGGGAACACTCATGTTTTCGGGCATCGTGCCGCCGACCTTTTCTATCGCCGCACGCACCTCTTTGCCGACAATGTAATGTATCTCATTTGCCAGCTGCAAATCCGACACTTTTTCCTTTTTCAGCTTCTCCTCTGTCTGCGTTATGCGGAAAAGGTTTGCCGCAAGCTCGGCGCTTTCCATGAAATCAAGGATTTTTTCGTCCTTTTTCAGCCCCTTTTTCTCATGTATCTGGTCAACGGTCATACCGCCGTAAAGCCCCATGTATCCTGAGTTCTGGAATATTTTGTAGTCGTCGCCGGAAAGAACTCCTGCCTTGTGGGCGGCTTCCGCAAGCATTCTGTTCCAAACGCGTATATCGCCGCGCACAGCAAGTCTCTTTTTGTCCTCGTCCAGCTGGTTGAAGATTTCGGCGACCTCCGTACGGCGCGTTTGAATGGCAAAATAGGTCTGTCCGCAGGCAATGACTTCCTTTTTGGGGTCGCCGTTTTGAACGATAAGATAACAGGCGTAGCGCGACAGTTCGTAATCGTTGATTTCCTTAGTTGCCACGCCGGTTTTTACTATTTTGTTGACCTCAACAAAATTGTCGGAAAGCGGGCTTTTGCTGTTTATACAGGCTATCATGGCGCGGTCTATAACCTTTGAGAAATTGCGCCATTCCTTGTACTCAAGCGCTGCGGAAAGCTCGCGCGCCGACCAGAAATCGCTCCCGTCTTCCCTTGTATGTTTTATGCCGTCAAAGGTGACATATTCTTTTGCCTGAAGATTTGCCATAAGCACCCCCCCCTAAATCTTTTCACGGACATTATACAACATATCGGGACAGGAAACACAGCAAGATATCCGGTGCAAAAACAGCGGCAAAATGCAAACCAGGCTTTTCTCCAATATATACCATTAAACCTATAATTATTTGGGCAGTTTATATATAGCAATATTACTACTTATATGATTATACATAAGATTTATATAACCAATATCTCACATCTGTCACAACCGTTTTTCGTCTCCGGAACAAAGCCGCACACAGAACATTGCCCGCACATTTATTCACAATACGCCTGCAAATCAGAAAAACGCTGCTTTTTCAACAGTTTACGCATTATTATACCGTGCCGCACCTATTTGCATATTGTTTATTGGGCAGTTTTATATACGCAATAATATATACTAATACGGTATTTGTGTTTAACTCCCTTTGTTTTGCAGGCAAGGGGTTTTTCTTCCTGTGTTTGATTTGAGGGTTGCATAAACTCCTCCTTTTCTTCGCATTTTTTTGGCAAAAGACACTAAAAACGTTAATTTTTTCAGTTGAATTCAGTATTTTTACTGTTTTGTGGTAGAATTTACTGTGTCTGTACACCATAGATAAGGAGGGGCTTCCATGAGTATGCCGAAACTGCTGTCAAGGCGCACCGCCGCTGCGTTTGTGCTTGTTTTGGCAGTCTGCTCTGCCTCAGTCTTTGCCCTGTCCAAAGTTAATTTTCTTGAAAAAACGGCCATGAACTATGCCAAGCCTATGCTTGAAAAAAAACTCAAAGCAGACATGGCGTCTTCTCCGTTCTCCGGCAACCCCATCAGCGGTTTTCACGCCGAAAACGTAGTATTGAGCCGCAGCGGCGAAGACCTTGTAACCATAAAAGATCTTAAAATTACTGTTTCCGTCAGCGACTCAATATACAAACACACGCCGAAACTGAAGCTTGAAGCAAGCGGCATACAAACCAGCATTGACAAATTCAACAGGCTTATACCGCACAATGATTCTCCGGGACCAAGCAATATAATCATTAGCGAAGCCGTTATTAACGATTCCAGGCTTGATACCGAATTCGGCGTGCTGCAGTTTGACAACAGTTC
>JAUNNW010000120.1 GCA_030531285.1 Synergistaceae bacterium
AGAGCCGGAAAATAATGTCAGGGAAGACCCTGCTGGGAGGCAACACTGTGAAAAGCAACGGAACAGTAAAATGGTTCAACGCAACAAAAGGCTACGGCTTCATCACAACAGATGAAGGCAACGATGTATTCGTCCACTTCAGCGCAATTCAGGGCGAAGGCTTCAAGACGCTTGACGAAGGTCAGAAAGTTTCCTTCGAAATCACCGAAGGCAGCAAAGGCCCGCAGGCTGCAAACGTCGAAAAACTTTAGTATATTTCTCTTTTAGCGACTAAAAAAGAAATCTACACGAGAAAGCAGCGAAAGCTGCTTTCTCTTTTGCAGAAAACTTATACGGCGGAATCTCAGCCGTTTTGCGGGAGGACAGATAAATCATGCTTCAGCCTGATGCTCAGAAAACCAGAGTCCTGTATCTGGATCTTTTAAGAATATTCGCGGCACTGGCGGTTATAACCCTGCACGTTTCAGCCGTACACTGGTACGAATTTGCCCCGTCATCTTACGAATGGCAGGTCTGTAATTTCTATGACAGCATTGCAAGATGGGTCGTCAACATTTTTGTCATGGTGAGCGGTGCGCTGTTTTTGTCAAAGTCCGGAGAAATCAGCTTATCCGAAATTTGCGGAAAGTACGTTTTAAGAATTGTGACAGCCTTTATGTTTTGGTCTGTGCTGTACGCGGCGGTTGATTTTATGCGGGGCGTCAGGCATGATATTGTTATAGAGCGTCTGATAGCAGGACACGGTCATTTATGGTTTCTGCCGATGATTGCATCGCTTTATCTTATAATCCCATTTTTGAAAAAGCTTGTCTCAGAAGACAGGCTTACGAAATACTTTCTGCTGCTGTCGCTTGTATTCACAATCATTCTGTCTCAAACAGACTCGCTGCTGGCATTATACGCAGGGGACTCGCCGATCGGTAGCGGGGTACGCAAACTGTCAGCAAGATTTAAATTTTATTTTACACTGGGCTTCTCGAGTTATTACGTGTGTGGATACTATTTGGATAAAACCGAATTTTCGCCGCGTACAAAACGAATTGTATATTTGCTGAGCATACTCGGATTTGCTGCCACTATATTCCTGTCATCTGCAGCATCTTTGATGACGGGAAAGGCCACGGAAGAATTTTACAAAAATTTCTCTGCCAATGTAATGCTTGAAAGCATCGGGGTATTTTTATTTTTCAAAACCGCGTTCGGCAGCCGCAAATTCTCTCTGTCAATGCAAAAAGTTATATATCAGCTGTCCAAATGCAGCTTCGGCGCATATCTGGCACACATGCTGATAATTGATCAGCTGCGGAACGCAGGAATTACCCCTGCGATGTTTAACCTTGTATGGTCAATCCCTCTGTTTGCGCTTTTTATAGCTGCTCTGTCGTTTCTTATATCATACGTGCTGGGCAAAATACCGTTTGTCAATAAATATTTCGTATAATAACCGCAGGGAATACTCTTTCAGGGTATGTGTGCTGAGTATAGACCAATAAAAATGCAATGCGGCTGAAATTACGGTTTTAATTTGCCAACGGAGGCTTTTTAATATATCATAACCGGCGGAAAATCATACACGGAGGTAGTCTGATGTCTCTTATTGAAGATAAAATGCTTAAGGCCGAGCGGCTTCGCAACTGTTGCGACCCTGCATTGCTCGGCTTTGCAACTACAAAAAGTCTTTCCGTTTTCGGAGGAGGACTCATAGGTCAGGAACGTGCTACAAGCGCGGTCAAGTTCGGTCTTGACGTAAATTCAAAGGGATACAACATTTTTATAGTCGGAGAAGCCGGAAGCGGTCGCACGTCTTACGCGGTTAAGGAACTTAAACGCCGCGCGGCAAGTATGCCTGCGCCTGACGACTGGGTCTACGTCAATAATTTTGATGAGCCGGATGCGCCGATAGCGATTAACCTTCCCGCCGGACAGGGCAAAAAGCTTGCCAAAGACGCCGAAGCAGCGGTTGACGACATTAAGCAGGCTCTTTCCAAAGCCTTTGACAACAGCGAATATGAAGACAACAAAGCCGTTTTGGTTAAGGCGTTTCAGGACGAGGTCAACAAACTTATGGACGATCTCCGCAGCTGGGCGGAGAAGAAAAAATTTGCGGTAAAACGAACACCGCAGGGCTTTATAAATCTTCCGCTGTTCTATGCAAAACCGCTGAAACAGGACGGAACTCTTGATGAAGAGGCAGAGCCTGTGCTTCGCGAGATGCAGCAGAATGAATTTGAAGAGTTGTCTTCAAAGGAGCAGGCAAAGCTTCAGAAGGTTTCGGAGGCTATTTCGCAAAAGACGCTGGAAACGCTCCGCATTATCCGCGAATATGAAAAACAGCTCAAAGAAAGAATACGCGAGCTGGAAAGCGAAATATGCCGCACTGCGATAGATCCTGTCATGGCGGATTTTCGTGCCAAATACGTCCCGAACAAAAAACTTGAACACTGGTTTGATGAATACACGAAGGATATAGTGGCAAATTTCAATATGTTCCTTGCTGCCGCACGCGATGAAAATGCAGAGGTGGATTTCAGCCGCTATTCGGTTAACCCGTTTGTCTGCAACGACCCCCAAAACGGTGCGCCGGTAATCAGGGAAACTAACCCGAATTATTATAATCTCGTCGGCAAAGTGGAATATGAGAGCAAACTCGGAAACCTCAACACGGACTTCCGCCGCATTACTTCGGGCGCAATTCACAGGGCAAACGGCGGCTATCTGCTGCTTGACGCGGATGAACTGCTGCGTCAATTTATGTCCTGGGATGTTTTGAAACGCGTTTTGCGCTGTCACGAACTTTCAATTGAAAACCTTGCGGAGCAGCTTGGCTACATTCCCGTCTCGTCACTGCGTCCGGAACCTGTTCCCATCAACATAAAGGTCGTTGTTGTCGGCACGCCGTGGTTCTATTCGCTGCTTAACTATTACGACCCTGAATTTAAAAAAGTGTTCAAAATCCGTGCTGATTTTGACACCGATATGCCGCGTACAAAGAAAACGGAACTTGAGCTTGCGGAATTTGTAGCCGGATTTGTCAAACGCGAAGGAAAACTGAATTTCTCGGCATCGGCGGTTGCTGAGATAATTGAATGGGCATCGCGCGAAGCGGAGGATCAGCACAAGCTCTGCACGCAGCTTGATAAAATTGCCAACTTGCTTGTCGAGTCGACCGCATGGGCGCGTCAGGCTGAGAAAAAACGTGTGGGAGTGGAGCATGTCCGCAAGGCAATTTCCGAACGGAAATACAGACTGGGCATGATTGAAGAAAAAATTCGCGAGGAATACGGAAACGGCGTAATCAAAATTGACACCAAAGGCGAGGCTGTAGGTCAGATTAACGGTCTCACGGTGCTGACGCTTATTGACTCCTGCTTCGGAACCCCCGTACGCATTACCGCCAACGTGTTTACAGGACAGGACGGCATTGTCAATATCGAACGCGAAGTAGATATGACCGGACCCATACACAACAAGGGACTGCTGATACTCTCGTCGTATCTCGGAAAAATGTACGCGCAGGACTTTCCGCTTTCAATAGCGGCGCGAATCACGTTTGAACAGACTTATGGGGGAGTTGAGGGTGACAGCGCTTCGTCAACAGAGCTTTACTGTCTGCTTTCTGCCATATCAGGACTGCCTCTCAGACAGGATATAGCCGTTACCGGTTCCGTTGACCAATTTGGGAACATTCAGCCCATCGGCGGCGTGAACGAAAAAATAGAAGGTTTTTACAGTTATTGCAAACTGAACGGACTTACAGGCACTCAAGGTGTTATGATACCTTATCAGAATGAGCAGCACCTTATGCTTGACCATGAGGTGGTTGACGCGGTTAAAAAAGGTAAATTCCATATATGGAGCGTCAAAACCATTGA
>JAUNNW010000121.1 GCA_030531285.1 Synergistaceae bacterium
ATACCTGTGAAAACAGGAATGTTGAGCTGCGCCTGCACTGCTTCGCAGATTGCGCCTGCTGCCGTTCCGTAGCGTCCTGCGTTAAACGCGGGACCTGCCATGAACACGTCCGGCTGGAGTTCTTTAACCCATGCAACTATCTGTGCTTTCGCTTCGTCCATGTGTTCTGCGAAATAGGAGTCACCGCAGACGATGGTTGCGATAATTTCAGCCTTGTCGCCGAAAGCAGCTTTGAAAGCCATTCCGGGTCCGACGACTTCACCTTTCTTGAGTTCAGGCGCGTAGTCGGCTTTTTCTTCTCCGCCTATACCGGCGTAAAACTGGTTAATATAGTGGACTACTTTAATCATTTTAATATCCCTCCAAACTCTTCGGCATTATTTAGAAGCATGCGGTGAGGTTGTGGAAACCGACTTCGCTGGTGACACCGGTGATTGCCTGAATTTCGATTTCAATCGAACCGTCGGCTCTGAGGCTGTTTTCATTGCCGCCGGCGATTTTGTTGACATAATCAAGCGTTCCGATGACCTTGTCCATCTTCGGAAGAAGGATGACTTCGTTTGCGTTGCCTGCTGTTACGCATGCGTTGCCGAGCGGGTCTGCGTCTGCAAGAGACTGTGAACCGCCGTCGCGGCCGGCGTATTCGTCAGTAACGAGAACTGTCTTGATACCTTTCTTCTCAATCTTTGTGCAGTTCATCATAAGGTCGGCGTCAGGGTTGCCGAAGCCTTCTTCTGAAATGATTACCGCGTCAAGTGCCAGCATTTCGCAAAGTTTGGCTGCGAAATTTGATGAGCGCTGTTTGTCTGCAAGGTAAACGTTTTCATTGGTGATGATATGCGCGCAGAAATTGATCGTTTTGCCGTGTTCTTTGAAAAGATCGTAAACGATCGGGTTGTTCTCGTGAACGTATGTCGGGTTTTTGTCGCATGCGGAAACGCAGTTTCCGGACACAATTGCGCCGTCCATAACTTCTGTCGGATACAGAACTGTCGGAAGGATTTTCTTCGCGTCAACGCCGTAAACGTACGTGTCGTGAAGAAGTCCCTGTGACTGGAGCATGTGGACATAACCGACTCTCGGAAGACCCTTGAACTTCTCCGAGTTTTCTTTGAAGTTCTCTACTTCATAAGTTTCGGTATAGTCAGGTGTAAGATTCTTTGCAAGACTGCCGATAAACTTGGCAACTTTAAAACCTGCGAAACGTACCGCTTCCTCATACGCATGCTGCTTAAGACCTTCAACGGGTTCGCAGACCATTACGAGGTTAATGAGCTTTGAGAACGGCGAATATTCTGCGCCGGGACCGCTCATATCGATGATACCTTCCTGGAAACCGACGATTTTACCTGCTGTTACGACTGCCATGCCTTTGCAGACATTCGTTTTGCCGAAACCGACCATATCGACTCCGCTTACTGTACCCGGGAAGACATCTCCGTTGCCTTCCACCTTGACACGCGGTTCAATAACGTCTTTGACCGGCGTGATACGGACGCTTTCGCCCGGTTTGGCGACATCGAAAAGAACTCTGGCTATTCTGTCATCTTCCAATACAAGATTTGTGAGTTCTCTTGCATTGACTGTGAGAATGCCGTCAGCTATTTCCGACTTGTCACCAATCACTACATCTTTGATGTTGACATAGCCCAATTCCAACTTCATGTTTCTTCTCCCTCCATATTTTTGTGATTTTTTGCTGCCTGCTGCTATTTGTATGCTGCTTATTTTCGCAGCATTGAAGCCACTGCACCGTCAATTAGTTCCAAATCTACCGCCCTAAAATCATCCAGCACCTGTTCATTCCAAATAATATCGAGCTTCGGAAACTTATTGTACGTCTGAACTGCCAGTTCAATAAGCCTGACGGATTCTTCATAGTCCGGCTTTGTTATTTCCTTTGCCACCATAATCGACTTAAACGGCGTTTCGTTCGGTTTTACGCTGCCCGACAAAGGGTGGGTAAGCAATCTGTGTCCCTTGTGGCACATATCGCGCGCCTTCACAAGAATTTCGCCGTACGAAACATCAAAATACAAAACATCTTCCGCAGCGTATTTCTCTTTTACCGAGACATTGTTGGTGACAATGTATGCTTTCATGATTTACCTTTCAATTACTGTTACAAGGCGTTGTTTTCTCCCGCCCAGCATAATCTCTCTGGCAGCCTTTGACAAGGCAAGAATACCGAGAATGTTTGGAATAATCATAAGACCGTTAAAAGCATCCTGCATTTCCCAAATCCAAGTAACCTGCGCAAGCGCCCCTGCAAAAATACAGACCGTAACGATAGGCGCATACAGACGCACTGCCTTTTTGCCAAACAGATAGCGTACATTTGATTCGCCGAAGAAATACCAGCCTATAATTGTCGAAAACGCGAAGAAAAGAAGCGCTATTGCAATAAATGCCCTGCCGAACGCTGTTCCCATTTTCGTTGAAAACGCCGCCTGTGCAAGAGCTGCGCCCGTGAGCTGTGTTCCGCCTGTCATACTCGGGTCAAAAAGCCCTGAACCTATAACAACCAGTGAGGTAAGCGTAACCATAACAAACGAGACAAAGAATACACCCATCATCGCGACACGTCCCTGCTCCGTCGGATGAACCACCTGAGCGACAGCGTGTGCGTGAGGGGTTGAACCCATACCGGCTTCATTTGAAAAAAGACCGCGCGCGATACCTTTTGAAACCGCGTCCTTAATCATAACACCTATAACGCCGCCATAAACAGCCTGCGGGTTAAAGGCACCGACAAAAATTCTTCTGAAAATTGCAGGCACGGCAGAAATGCTGGCAAGAATAACATACACAGCGCCAAGCATAAAGAACAATCCCATAAAAGGTACAAGTTTCTCTGTAATTTTCGCGATACGGTTCATACCGCCTATGAAAATTGACAGAGATGCAGCCGCGACAACAAGCCCCATAACCCATTTCGGAATATTAAACGCGACATTCCACGACTCCGAAATACCGTTGGACTGAACGGCGCAGCCTGTAAAACCAAGCGACAGAATAATGAGAGCCGCAAAAAGCCCCGCAAGGAATTTACCGAGCGATCCCTTATACGCGGCAAGAATATATCTTACCGGACCGCCTGTAACCGTGCCATCTTCATCAACATGCCTGTATCTCTGCGCCAAAACTGCCTCTGCATATATTGTCGACATTCCGAAAAATGCCGCAACCCACATCCAAAATATTGCTCCGGGACCACCTGCGGCAATAGCGGTAGATGCACCGACAATATTGCCTGTACCAACCTGCGCGGCAACAGCTGTCGCCAAAGCCTGAAAAGAAGTCATGCTTCCTTCTTTGCTCTTCTCTTTGCTGAAAATACCGCCGAAAAGAGCGTTCCAGCCAATTTTGAATTCTCGTATTTGAACAAAATCAAGAGTGAACGTGAACCAAATACCTGAGAACAGAAGCAGTATCGCTGTTAACCCAAGCCAGCCGACAACAGGAATACCCTCCAAAAACGGAAGCGGTTTCCAAAGGACTCTGTTAAGCCACGCCATATAGTTTTCCAACAGCACGACGACTGACAGCTAAGCCACCCTCTTTTTAAGATCTGCGACATAAGTAAACACGATTACTTTTTTTACTCTTCAATTATAACTGATTACTTACTACCACACATTAATTTACTACAAGTCTCCCAGAATACGCTGCTGTTTTTATAATAATGTTATAGCAAATTTAAATAAATCCAAACTTCCGTTCTGTTCCACAAAACCACACGAAAAAACGCGTGATAAATTCCTTTGGCCCCCATATATGATGTTCATAACTTTTCGTATTTGTAATACCCCGCCGATTTTTGCATTTGTTTTCC
>JAUNNW010000122.1 GCA_030531285.1 Synergistaceae bacterium
CCGTAGTCTTTGACTATGACGAGCGGGTCGATGACGTTGCCTTTTGATTTGCTCATTTTCTGTCCTTTTTCGTCTCTTACAAGTGCGTGAATGTATATGTCGCGGAACGGAATTTCTTTCGTTCCGTAAAGTCCGAACATTATCATTCGTGCAACCCAGAAGAAGATTATGTCAAAGCCTGTAACGAGAACCGATGTCGGGTAGAATTTTTTCAGCTGTTCAGTTTTTTCCGGCCAGCCCATTGTCGAAAACGGCCAAAGTCCGCTTGAGAACCATGTGTCAAGCACGTCTTCATCCTGCTTGAGGTTTGTGCTTCCGCATTTGCCGCATTTATCCGGCGCTTCTTCCGCAACCATTATTTCTCCGCAGTCCTGACAGTACCATGCGGGAATTCTGTGTCCCCACCAAAGCTGGCGTGAGATGCACCAGTCGCGGATGTTTTCCATCCACTGGTAGTATACGTTCGTCCATTGTTCAGGTATGAAGCGGATTTTTCCGGCTTTTACCATTTCAACGCCTTTGTCTGCGAGAGGACGCGTTTTGACGAACCACTGCTCCGAGAGATACGGCTCAATTACCGTATGGCAGCGGTAACATTCTCCGACAGAGTGTTTGATGTCTTGTATGCTGAGCAGCACGCCTTCGGCTTTAAGGTCTTCAACAACTATTTCTCGGGCTTCAAAACGGTCAAGTCCGGCATATTTTTCACCGGCGTCTTTCGTCATTATGCCGCTTCCGTCTATGACTTGTATCTGTTCAAGTCCGTGGCGCTGCCCGACAAGGAAGTCGTTCGGGTCGTGTGCAGGCGTGATTTTAACGCAGCCTGAACCAAATTCAGGATCGACCATATTGTCTTCGATAACAGGTATAACGCGGTGAACAATAGGAACTATAACTTTTTTGCCGATAAGATGGCGGTTCTTTTGGTCGCGCGGGTGAACGGCTATTGCGACATCTCCCATAATTGTTTCGGGACGCGTTGTCATTACCTTTATTTCGCCCGATTCGTCCGCGAATTTGTATGCGACTTCGTAAAATTTTCCGTCGTGATCGTGATGTTCGACTTCAAGGTCAGAAAGCGCAGTCTGGCAGCGCGGGCACCAGTTAATAAGGTATTTTCCGCGGTAGATAAGTCCATCGTTGTAGAGTGAAACAAACATTTTGCGGACTGCTGCAGAGAGACCTTCGTCCATTGTGAAGCGCTCTTTTGACCAGTCGCAGGAAGCGCCGAGTTTTTTCAGCTGCGATATGATTGCGCTGCCGTATTCTTCTTTCCATTTCCAGACACGGCTGACAAATTCTTCGCGTCCGAGGTCGTGGCGCGAGATACCTTCTGCCGCAAGCGAGCGTTCAACAACGTTCTGCGTGGCTATACCGGCATGGTCTGTTCCCGGAACCCAAAGCACCTCATAACCCTGCATACGCTTTGTCCTGCAGAGAATATCCTGCAGCGTGTTGTCGAGCGAGTGTCCTACGTGCAGTTTGCCCGTGACGTTCGGCGGCGGTATGACGATTGAGAACTGCGGCTTGCACGAGGCTGTATCAGCCTTGAAAAGCTCGTCGTCTATCCATTTGCCGTACCATTTGTCTTCAATAGGCGCAGGATCGTAATTTTTATTGAGTATCGTTTTTTCGGAATCCATCAGGAATTCCCTCCTCTTTGACAGACCTGGTGGCTGTCGAATCTATCTTGGCAGATTTCTGCGGCCGTTCCGCAGACATCTGGCAGATGCTTTGAAAAGCAGCGTGGATTAAAGCTTTGCAGCTGCCGTCATTTTTTTCAGTCCGTTTTTCGCCTTAATAAGTCCCTGCCGAAGAGCTTCTGCCTGTTCATTGTTCGCGCCGGAGGTGAGATATGGGGGAAGGACAGATTCAATCCCGCCCCTGACGTATTTGTCGTAAGTTCCTTTTCTTTTTCCGCCCGAAATTTTATCTGCTTTCGTAAAAACTATAAGACGAGGCATGTCAATTTCATCAAGCCACTGCTCGAGTTCAAGGTCATTGTCAAGCATGCCGTGGCGGAAATCAACAAGGTGCACAACAAAACTGATTTTACGTTTCGCCGCGAAATAATCCTCTATCAGATGCCGCCAGCTTTTGCGTTCTTCCGCGGATTTCGAGGCATAGCCGTAGCCCGGTATATCGACAAGCATAAATCGTTCGTTTTCCGGCGCTTCAATTTTGTAAAAATTTATACTGCGTGTTTTTCCCGGTTTGGAACTGACTTTCGCGACATTTCTGCCAAGCAGCGAATTTATCAGCGTGGATTTTCCCACGTTGGAGCGTCCTGCAAACACAATTTCGTCCAGCTCTGCGGGAGGCAGCTGCTGTTTGTTAAATGCCGTGCAGTAGAGCTCCGATTTCCAATGCGTCATTTTTTCAGTGCCAGAGCGGCAACCTCGTCGAAGTTTGACACGTAGTGTATTTCAAGTCCTTCTTTTATCCAGTCCTTGAGTTCTGCCACGTCGTTTTTGTTGTCTGCCGGGACTATAAGTCTTTTCAGTCCGAGACGTTTCGCTGCGAGTATTTTTTCACGCACGCCGCCTATCGGAAGAACTTCGCCGTGAAGCGTCATTTCACCTGTCATAGCGTAAGAAACGTCTATTTTGCGTCCGGTGAGCGATGAACAAATAGACAGCGCAAGCGTAATTCCGGCCGATGGTCCGTCTTTCGGAACAGCGTTTTCAGGCACGTGGACGTGTACGTCTGTTTTCTGCCACTCAAATTTTTCAAGTCCGAATTTCTTTGCGTTGGAACGAATATAAGCCATTGAGTTTTTCAGCGATTCCTGCATTATGCTGCCGAGATTGCCGGTAAACGTTACGTTTCCGGTGCCTTCCATTACTGCGGATTCTATAAGCAGCACTTCTCCTCCGGCTTCCGTCCACGCAAGCCCTATGGATGTCCCAGCTGCGTTTTGTTTCGGAACGCGCGTTGTGTAGAGCTTCGGGGCACCGAGATATTCTTTCACTTTGCCGCTGTTTATAACGTTTTTCTTTCTCTCTGCTTCCGGATTTTTAGCGATTCCGGCGGCAATTTTGCGCGCTATTTTCGACAGCGCGCGGTCAAGTCCGCGAACCCCGGCTTCGTGTGTATAGTTTCGTATAACGTTCATCAGCACCGGTTTTGAAATGCTTATATCGTATGCGGTTATACCGTGTTCCTTAAAAATTTTCGGCAACAGATGGCGTTTCGCTATCTCAATTTTCTCTTCGGCAAGGTAGCCCGGAAGATGTATGATTTCCATTCTGTCGAGCAGCGGACCTGGGATAGTTGAGGTAGTGTTCGCAGTCGCAATGAACATTACGCGGCTTAAGTCAAACGGAACTTCAAGGAAATTGTCCGTGAAGCGGAAATTCTGTTCGGGATCAAGCACTTCAAGCAGGGCAGAAGAAGGATCTCCCTTGTAAATGCTTCCGATTTTGTCTATTTCGTCAAGCAGCATGACAGGGTTGTCCGTCCCTGCCTGCTTTATTTTCTGTATTATTTTCCCCGGCATTGACGCCACGTAGGTGCGCCTGTGACCGCGGATTTCAGCTTCGTCTCCGAGCCCGCCGAGAGCTATGTTCACAAACTGACGCCCCATGGCACGCGCTATTGACATTCCAAGAGAGGTCTTGCCTACTCCGGGAGGTCCTACAAAGCAGAGCACCTGAGCACGCATTTCCTGTCCCGCCATTTTTCTGACGGCAAGATATTCAACTATTCTGTCTTTTACGTCGTCAAGTCCGTAATGATCTTCGTTGAGAACTTTCTCAGCTTTTGCTATGTCAAGGTCGTCCTCGGACGATTTGTTCCACGGCAGGTCAAGCAGCCAGTCTATATACGTTC
>JAUNNW010000123.1 GCA_030531285.1 Synergistaceae bacterium
CGCTTTGACAGAAATCCGCTGAGAATTCTTGACTGCAAAAATCCTGCGGACAAGGATATTACGGAGAATGCACCGTCAATTCTTGACTGCCTCTGCGATGAATGCAGGGCGCATTTTGACGCGGTGCGCGAAGGGCTTGAAAAAATAGGCGCGGTTGCCGTGCTTGACAAGCGTCTTGTCCGCGGTCTTGACTATTATACGAAGACAGCTTTTGAAATCCAGTCGGGCGATCTCGGTGCACAGAATGCAGTGTGCGGCGGAGGACGTTACGACAATCTGGCAGAGTCCATAGGAGGGCATCATGTGCCCGGAATTGGCTTTGCGGCGGGTATTGACCGCGTTATTCTGACAATGGAGGCACAGGGCTGCAGTTTCGGCAGGGCTCCGTCAACGCAGGCTTACGTTGTCTACGCTGAGCAGGACTGCCGAATGGAGGCGGTAAAGCTTGTTCACGAGCTGCGTTCGGCAGGCGTTTCCGCTGATATGGATTATTGCTGCCGGAGCATGAAAGCACAGATGAAGACTGCTTCGTCCGTTGCGGAATATGCGTGCATTATTGGCGGAAACGAAATTGAAAAAGGCACCGTCACGCTCAAAAATCTTAAAACTTCCTCACAGTTGGAGATTGAGCGCGGCAGGTTTGCGGAGTTTTTTGTTTCATAGTATTCAAAAGGGCAATATTGCCAAACTGAATAAATTTTTTATACTTACCGACCTGTAGGTCGCGGGAGGAATTGTAAATGGGACGTTATTTTGATGCTTCATGGCAGAGAACAATGAAATGCGGTCAGCCCAGGGAAGCTGACGCCGGCAGGGAAGTCGTACTCAACGGCTGGCTTCGCGCACGCCGTGACCTTGGCGGAATTATTTTTATCGAGCTTTGGGACAAATCGGGCGTTACACAGCTTGTTTTTAACCCTGAACTGAACGCCGAGGCTCATTCAAGAGCCGGTGCGCTTCGCAGCGAATACTGCCTCGCAGTCAAGGGCAAGCTCCGCATCCGTCCGGAAGGAACTGAGAATCCTGATATTGCAACGGGAAACGTTGAACTTGTAGTTTCAGATTTCCTTGTTTTGTCGCCGTCAAAGCTGCCGCCGTTTGAAATGGACAGCGTGGACGAAGTCAACGAAGATCTCCGTATGAAATACCGTTATCTTGACCTTCGCCGCGAGCGTATGCAGGATAACCTTAAAAAACGCAATGACATTACGCTTTTCACAAGAAATTATTTCGCGAAGAACGAATTTCTTGACATAGAGACGCCGATGCTTACGCGTTCAACGCCGGAAGGCGCGCGAGACTTCCTTGTTCCCAGCCGTCTCAATCCGTGCAAATTCTACGCTCTTCCGCAGTCGCCACAGCTTTTCAAACAGCTGCTTATGGTCGGCGGCTGCGAGCGTTATATGCAGATTGTAAAGTGTTTCCGCGACGAAGATCTCCGTGCCGACAGACAGCCTGAGTTTACGCAGATAGACCTTGAAATGAGCTATACGACCGAAGAGGATATTTACAAGCTGATTGAAGGCTATCTCTCAGGCGTTTTCAAAGAAGTCCTCGGTATTGACGTTCAGACGCCGTTCCTCCGCATGACGTGGAAGGACGCTATGGACGCGTACGGAAGCGATAAGCCCGACCTTCGCATAAATATGAAGATGGTTGACCTCGCCGAAGTGTTCGCAGGCGGAGAAAATCCGTTTGCCGGACTTCTCGCGAACGGCGGAACCATTAAGGGACTCCGTCTTGAAGGCGGCTCAGCCCTCTCGCGCAAAGACCTTACGGTGCTTGAAGACAGAGCGAAAAAGCTCGGCGCCGCAGGCATGGCAAATTTTCAGGTAAAAGACGGGGAACTCAAAGGACCTCTTGTCAAATTCCTTAACGAAACGCAGATTGCAAAGCTTTACGAGCTTTCCGAAATTAAAGAGGGCGACGCTCTCTTCATTATGGCTGATGCCGACTGGCAGAAGGCTTGTACGATTCTCGGACAGATGCGTCTTGAAATCGCGCGCGAACGCGGGCTTGTCGAAGAAGGCTTCAAGTTCCTCTGGGTTACGGAATTCCCGCTTCTTGAATGGAGCGACGAAGAAAACCGCTGGATGGCAATGCACCACCCGTTCACGGCACCGTTTGACGAAGATATGCAGTATCTTTTCACGGAGCCCGGCAAAGTACGCTCACGTGCCTACGACGTTGTTCTTAACGGCACTGAAATAGGCGGAGGTTCAATAAGAATCCATGACCCTAAGATGCAGGAAGAGGTGTTCAAGGCGCTTAATTTCACACCTGAAGCAGCACGCGAACGCTTTGATTTCTTCCTTGAAGGTCTCAGCTACGGCACGCCTCCTCACGGCGGACTTGCCTTTGGTCTTGACAGGCTTGTCATGATTATGTGCGGCTGCAAATCAATACGCGACGTTATGGCATTCCCGAAGAACCAGAAAGCGCAGTGCCCTCTTGCATTTGCGCCGAGTTCGGTTGACGATGCCCAGCTTCAGGAGCTCTCAATCAGAACGGACGAGCTGCTTGGCTGATAAATCTGCAAGTATTGCTTAATAATCTAAGGAAATCTGCCTGTGCAGATTTCCTTTTAATTTCTGAACAGAATTACAGCAAAATAAATTACACAACGGACAGGAGTGAATGCAATGAAACTGAAATATCTCGGACACAGCGCGTTTTACATTGAAGCAGAAGGGCTTAAAGCCCTTATAGACCCGTTCCTCGACGGCAATCCGCTTGCCGCCTCCAAAGCTTCCGATTTTACTGACGTGAATTTTATTTTTGTAACCCACGGACACGGAGACCACGTCGGAAATGCCGTTGAAATCGCAAAACGCTGCGGCGCGGCAATAATATGCCCGACGGAGCTTGCGCCGTTTCTTGCTGCTCAGAGCGTAAAAACTGAGGGAATGCAAATCGGAGCTTCGTTCGATTTCGCGTTCGGCAAAGTGAAACTTACGCCTGCGCTTCACGGCTCAACCTATGTTGTCAATGGCAAGGCAGAGTATGCAGGACTTGCCTGCGGTTTTCTCATCTGTGCCGGCGGAAAGAAAATATACCATGCCGGTGATACTGCCCTGACAATGGATATGCTGCTGCTTGCCGAAGAAGATATTGACGCGGCGCTGCTTCCGATAGGCGGCTATTACACGATGGACGCAAAGGACGCTGCCCGTGCAGCGAAATTTGTTGACGCCGGAGTAGCTATTCCGATGCACTACGATACTTTCCCCGTTATCAGAAGAAATCCTGAGGATTTTGTCCGTCTGTGCAGCGAAAACGATGTCTGCGCCAAAATTCTTGCAGCGGGCGGGGAAATTGTACTTTAACCGTTAACCGTTAAAAAGACGCAACCTGTGTTTCCTTCTTGCGAAAAAAGGAAAACAAGCTACAATATTATCTGCAGCGAAGCAGTGTTTAAACAAATTATCCGGAGGGATGCCAAATGGATGTCAACAGCAAGGCTTATCAGGAACTTTTGAAAAAACGCCCGCTTAACGTACAGGCGAATTTCGGAACAGAGGCTATGGGACTTGTCAGCGGCCGCGATATTCTCGCAGCTAACCGGAAGGCAAATTCAATAGTTCTTGCCGCGAACGCGCGTCATCCGCTTGTTATCAAAGCGGTGCTTCAGGCGGCTAAAAACAAAAACGCGGCAGTTCTTATCGAACTCGCAAAATCAGAATCAACCTATTGCGGCGCCACTTATGAGAATGTTCCGCAGTATGCGTTGAAATATTCGGCTGAAATCGGTCACGGAGCAGTTTTTGGGCTTCATGTTGACCACTACGCAATCAAAGGCTGGGAAGACGTTCTCAAAGG
>JAUNNW010000124.1 GCA_030531285.1 Synergistaceae bacterium
GTTCACGGTTATATTAAAGCATATATTTTTCTTAAAATGTCATTTGCAAAATGACATTTTTTGAATAGTTTGTGCTATGCTGCCCCGCCTCGGCACAGAAAACAGGCTGATTTTCGTTCAGCCTGTCGCGTTTTTATTGGGTAATTTCCGCTTTATTTTTTGAAGTTCGCTTCTATGTTTTCTGTGAGCGTGTCGTACAGTTCTTCCGCTTTTTGCTGGATGCGTTCTATCGGAACTCCTTGCTGCATTGCGTACATAACTGCGCCGCCCATTCCTACCCCTTCTTTTATGTAGCCAAGCTCGTATTCGGCAAAGCCTCTGCGCTGTGATTTACTGAAGTCAAGCGGCGCCCACCAAAGCCCGCAGCCTATTTCTTTTGCGTATTCTTCTATGCAGCTTGCCGGGTCGTTGTGGACGTATTTTGTCGTCGCAACGAGCAGATGGCGCGTTTCGCCCAGGTCTCTCAAAAGGGCGGCAACCGCAAGCATTTGCGTGCCTCCCGCCAGGGTTACGTCAATTTCTTCCGGCAGCGCGCGGACAAATGCGGATACCGCAATCTGCATCGGGTCTCCAACTTCTTCGGCGGCTTTATAGCCTTTGCCTTTGAGTCCTCCGATGGTTATGTTCAGTCTTTTGCTGACGGTCTGCCAAATTTCTTCTTTGAGTTGCAGGGGATTGACCGGACCGGCGGAGGATACTGTATGTCCGTAGCCGAGCGCACGAAGCAGAAGCAGAGCTGTGGTTGTTCCCCCCGGAACCGATTCTCCTATAACAATTCTTTTGAGCGATGGTGCAAGTTTTTTTGCCAGCGCTTCCGAGCGTTTTATTATTGTTTCCGCATTTTTTACAGCTTTTCCAAAGCGCGGGTCTTTCCCGGGTTCCGATGCTGCCGTTTCAAACGGGCAGGCGGGGTTCACAGAGTTTCCTGCGCAGATGACGAGATGCGGCAATTTCGCTTCGTCAATTGCCGCTTTTGCTATTATTGTCGGCGATGGGTGTCCCTGCGGATCTACAGGTATCGTGTCAACACAACGCGGTTTTCCGAAGTACAGTACGTCGGCATCAGACGGCGCGGTGTAGCGCAGTGCGTTAACGTCGGCGCCGGCAGCCGAAAGCCCTGGTATTTTTGCAAGCTCTGTCTCTCCGATAAAGACTATGAACATTGTTTCAACTTCTTTCATTTTTTTCGTTTTACATTTTACCACAAGTATGATAAAGTGAATGCGTATAGAAGTGGGACGTTGTTGCGCTACAGTTTGGCTTTGACTTGGGGGGTTTGTGTTGCCTGCGAAGTTCGCTCCGACACGGGGAGATTTTGTAAAGCTGAAAAACTCCATATCTGCAGCACAGTCCGGCCGCGATCTGCTTGATCAGAAGCGGCAGGCTTTGGTGTTTGAGCTTGCTTCCCGCACAGATGCAGCGAAGAAAATTCAGGCTGAGGCGGTGGAGGTTTTCCGCGAAGCATACGACGCGCTTCAGAGGGCGACAATATCCCTCGGGATCGAGGTTGTTGAGGATATTGTGCAGTCCGTCCCTGAAATTCATGATCTGACAGTACGTTTTCATTCCGTAATGGGAGTTGAAATTCCGGAAATCAAGCCGCCGGCAGAGCTTCCGGCAAAGCCGTGCTGCTCTTTTCTCGGTTCTTCCGGAGCGGCTGACGAAGCATACGCAAAGTTCCGCAGGGTTTCAGCCCTGCTTGCAAAGCTTGCCGAAACGGAAGCAGGTATCTGCCGGCTTGCAGCCCAGATGGAGAAGACCCACCGCCGTATAAATTCACTTGACAAGATAGTAATACCTTCCGAGCTGGAGCAGCTGAAATTTATTTCCGATGCACTTGAGGAGAGCGAACGGGAGGATTTCATGCGCATGAAGAGCGCGCAAAAGCTGTCGGTTCAGAGAAAACAGCAGTAAAGTTCAGGGGGGATGCCTACCTATGAGCAGTCTTGAAAAAACGCTTGCCGCACTTCTGGAGACTAAGGCAGAGGCAGAGGATATTCTCAGAAGCTCTGCAGCTGAGGCTGAGTCCCTGTTGCTTGGGGTTAAGAAAAATTTTGAGCGGCTTCGGGCAGATCGCACGGAACAGACAAAGCAGAAGGCGGAGGAAATTGTCCGCACAGCACAGATTTCCGCTTCCGAAGAGGCTGCGCGTTATGCAGAGCTTTGCGCAGAACAGCGCAGGGATTTCACCGCGCGTTTTGAGAAGGAGCTTGAGTCTCTGCTTGATTCGCTGACTGAAAATTTCGCATCGGAGTACGTAAAGAGGTCTGCTGAGTGACGCTTCATACCGCCGTTTCGTCAACTGCGATACGGGCACACGTCCGACACGGCAGGCTGCTTGCCGCAGATGAGTTGTGGACTTTGCTGCACTGCAAATCGTCTGCTGAGATAACGGAGTTTCTTAAAGGCACGGAGGCATACGCCGCCCCGCTGCAGTTTCTTGATTCTTCAACGGCGCACCGCGGCAATCTTGAAAAGCAGCTTCGTTCATCGCTGCTTAAGGAAGCGGAGTTTTTCGTTTCTGCTCTTGACGGGGCGCGCAGGAAATTTTTCGCAGACTGGCTCGGCTGGTTTGAGACGGAGCAGCTGAAAAGGGTTTTTCGTTTTGTACGTTCGCGGCATATTGACGAGCAGACGCTCCGCTACAAGCTTACGCCGCTGCCCTGCTCCGAGCTTGATTACGATGCGCTGGCCAGCTGCAGAAGCTATTCCGAGCTGCTTGCCGCGCTTGAAAAATCCAGATACGCCGATGCAGTTCGGCAGCCTTTGCAAAGGCTGGAGACAGGTGAGACAGATTCCGTTCTTGAGTTTGAGACAGCGCTGGATCATTTTACGGAAGTGTCGGTTTTTAACGATTTGAGCGCGCTGGACAAGCCTGAGGGCAGATATCTGACCCCTCTGTTCGGCTCGCGCATTGATCTGCTTAATCTTTACATTCTGCACAGATGTCTGCTTTATTACGATTTATCTCCGGACGAAATTCAGGCAGCTCTTATTCCTGCGCATTACAAGGTTACGCCGAAAGATTTGAGTTTTATGGCGGCTTCCCCGCCTGAGATTTACAGGAAGTATCTCAACGAGCGTTTCCCGTATTACAGCGCTGTTTTCGCCGAGACGAGGGAGCAGTCCGAAAGAGAGTTGCGGCTTGAAATGAGAATACGGCGTTTCAACAACGCAAGCGCCGCAAAGATTTTCAGGAAAGGCACTCCTGGTTTTCACACTACGGTATGCTATTTTACGCTGAAGCTGCATGAAATAGAGGACTTGATACGGATAACTGAGAGCGTTGATTCCGGTCTGAGCCCGAATCTTGCAGCAGAACATCTTATAAAACCTGTTACGGACGGAGGTGATTTTGTATGGCAGTTATAAAAATGACGGCTTTGACGCTTGTAGGGCCGCGCGGCGAAATTGAGAGCAGCGCACAGCTTTTGGCGCTCACCGGCAATTTTCAGCCGCTGTCTCTTGACGCGCTTGTCAATGATATAAATCTCCGCTCCAAGGTAACGACCGAGACGGTCAACCCGTATGACGAACTGCTTGTAAAGATTTCTTCAGTCTGGGAAGCTTTTGGAAGGCCTCTTCCGCAGCCGGTCAGTATGCGTCCTGACAAAAATTTTACGTTTACTTCCGCAAGATACGCTGTCGATAAGGCGGTTGCAAAATTCAATCAGCTGCAAACACAGAAACTTGCCCTGACAAACGAAAAAGCAGAGCTTGAAGCTGCGGAGAAAATTCTTTCCGCAGTGCAGGGAACCGATTTCAGCGTTTCGGA
>JAUNNW010000125.1 GCA_030531285.1 Synergistaceae bacterium
CTTTTCACAGTGTTGCCTCCCAGCAGGGTCTTCCCTGACATTATTTTCCGGCTCTGCTGCCGGTCGTAACAAACTCTATCCGATTCATTGCCAAATGTCAAGCAGTTTTTTTAAAATATATTGCGATATTTTTCCCATTGGCGTAAAAAAGGGAGCGGGAGCTGACCGCTCCCGCTCCTTGTGCCTGTTTTATTCCGCGTGCAGGACAATTTCTCCGCCCTGATTTTCGACTTTGATTCTTGAACCTTCCGCGGCTTCACCGCTGATTATCATTCTTGCTATCGGAGTCTCAAGCGTTTTCTGCAGATAGCGTTTCAGCGGGCGCGCGCCGTACACAGGATCATAGCCGTTCTTTGCGGCCGCTGAAAGCGCGTCATCGCTGATTTCAAGAGCAATGCCCCGTTCCTTGAGCCTTGTTTCAAGCTGGCTGAGCATGAGACCGACTATTTTTGCAATTTCTTCAATCCTCAGCGGCTTGAAGAATATTATCTCATCAATGCGGTTGAGGAATTCGGGACGGAAACGCGATTTCAGTTCCAAAGACACGTCCTTTCTGCATTCTTCGGACAATTCGCCTGATTTTGCGTCCATGCCGTTAATCAGAGTTTCAGCTCCGAGGTTGCTTGTCATAATCAAAACGCAGTTTTTGAAACTCACCGTGCGTCCGTGGCTGTCCGTAGCGCGCCCGTCATCAAGTATTTGAAGCAGAACGTTGAATACGTCGGGATGAGCCTTTTCTATTTCATCGAAAAGTATTACCGAGTACGGATGTCTGCGAACCGCTTCCGTCAACTGTCCGCCCTCGTCATAACCAACGTATCCCGGGGGCGCTCCAAGCAGTCTCGATACCGAATGTTTTTCCATGTATTCAGACATATCTATTCGGACAATATTGTCCTCGCTGTCAAACAAAGCCTCAGCAAGCGTACGCGCAAGTTCTGTTTTTCCAACGCCTGTCGGTCCGAGGAAAATAAACGAACCAATCGGGCGTTTGGGGTCTTTTATGCCGCTTCTCGCGCGGAGTACGGCATCTGACACAAGTTGCACCGCTTCGTCTTGACCTATAACGCGTTTGTGAAGCTGCCCGTCAAGATGCAGGAGTTTTTCTCTTTCTCCCTCGACAAGCCTCGTAACGGGAATACCTGTCCATTTTGAAACAATCTGCGAAATTTCTTCGTCCGTAACCTCCTCGCGAAGCAAACGGCTTTCTTTGCCTGAAGTGTTTTTCTCCGCGTCTTCAAGCTGACGCTCAAGCTCGGGCAGCTTGCCGTGCCGCAGTTCTGCCGCTTTGTTCAGGTCATATTCGCGTTCCGCTTTCTCAATGTCACGGCGAACGTTTTCTATTTTCTGACGCAGGCTGCGAACCTCCGCAAGCGACTTTTTTTCCGTGTCGTACTGCGCGCGAAGCGCCGCCTGACGTTCTTTCAAATCGGCAAGTTCTTTCTGCAACGCTTCAAGCCGTTCCAAGCTCGCTTTGTCTTTTTCGTTTTTCAGAGCCGTTTCCTCAATTTCAAGCTGCATGACACGCCGCGTAACCTCATCAAGTTCGGCAGGCATTGAATCAATGTCCGTTCGTATCATCGCGCAGGCTTCATCAACAAGGTCAATTGCCTTGTCCGGCAGAAAACGGTCCGTGACGTAGCGGTTGGAAAGTACAGCCGCTGAAACCAAAGCGTTGTCCTGAATCTTTATGCCGTGATGAACTTCAAAACGCTCTTTCAGTCCGCGGAGAATTGAAATTGTATCTTCGACGCTCGGCGCTTCGACAAGCACGGGCTGGAAACGTCTTTCAAGAGCCGCGTCTTTTTCTATGTAATTGCGATATTCCTCCGTAGTTGTCGCGCCTATGCAGTGAAGTTCGCCCCTTGCAAGCATCGGCTTCAGCATATTTCCGGCATCCATTGCGCCTTCAGCCTTACCCGCCCCCACAATCGTGTGAATTTCGTCTATAAAAAGAATAATTCTGCCTTCGCTCTTTTTGACTTCGTTCAGCACCGCTTTCAGACGTTCTTCAAATTCGCCCCTATACTTGGCGCCCGCAACAAGCGACCCCATATCAAGCGCGAAGACTGAACGCTCTTTCAGCCCCTCAGGCACATCGCCGCGCAAAATTCTCTGGGCAAGCCCTTCGACTATGGCGGTTTTGCCTGTTCCGGGTTCGCCTATCAAAACCGGATTGTTCTTCGTCTTGCGGGAAAGGATGCGGATAACGCGGCGTATCTCCTCATCTCTGCCGATAACAGGGTCAAGTTTGTTTTCCCGCGCGGCTTTTACAAGATCGCGTCCGTACTTTTCAAGCACATCATAAGTATCTTCCGGATTTTCATTCGTTACCCGCTGACTGCCGCGCACCTCTGCAAGAGCCTTCAGGAAACGGTCGCGCGTGAGTCCGAACGTATTCCACAGCTTTGCAAGCGGTGTGCCGCTTTCACCGAGCAAGGCAAGAAACAGATGTTCAACGGAAACATACTCGTCTTTAAGGTCCTTTGCTTCGTCCTCCGCTTTTACAAACAGCTGGTTAAGCCTCTGCGTAACGTAGTTTCCCGCTGTTCCTGAAACCTTAGGACGCTTGCGCAGTTCTTCTTCAATAACCTGTTTCAGGCTCTCCGAAGAAAGATTCAGTTTGTCAACAAGACGCGGAATCAAACCGCCCTCCTGACCGAGCAAAGCCAAAGCCAAATGCTCCGCGTCAATTTCCTGATGACCGAACCGCGTTGCAATCTGCTGCGCCTCAACAACAGCCTCCTGCGACTTCTGTGTAAATTTGTTCATATTCATCATGTAAACCACCTCTCAATATTGTTTAACCATCTTTGACTATATAGTTATATAACGATAATCAAGAAATGTCAAATCAGTAATTTTACCTATTTTTTACTCTTATCGCATTTTTTACAACAACAGGATATAATCCAAGTATTGAAGGTGGGCTGACACCGGGACAGGGAACAAGAAAACAGACAGGCGGAGCGTTACTTCGACTGTCTGTTTTTTTAGTATATTTCTAACAAGTTAAAATTGGAAATACACGAATGGAGAACCGCCGGTATATGCAAGTCCAACAGTAAGTCCCAAGAAAATCAGGAACAACGAAAGTCCTTTTACAGTATTCAAATTTACAGTAGGATAATATCCGCGCACAAAATCTTCCCTGTCCAATTTTGCTTTATGCACAGCCAAAACACTCGCCACTGACAAAATAACAATAGATATATATACCCAAGAAAAATTCTGTACGATACCCTGCTGCATACTCAAGATACCTGCAATAATCTGCCAGGCATTTGAAAAATTTTCTGCGCGGAAAAATATCCATGCAAAAACGACAAACAGATAGGTTATAATTGTACCAATGTACTTTACTATGAACACATCATCATGTTTATGTGATCGCAATTTGTCTATACACAACGCAATTCCATGCATGCCGCCCCAAGCAACAAAAGTCCAGTCAGCACCATGCCACAATCCGCCAAGCAGCATTGTAATCAATAAATTTGCATACATACGGGCTTTGCCCTTCCTGTTTCCGCCCAATGGAATATACAGATATTCTTTCAGCCATGTTGACAGGCTAAGGTGCCACCTGCGCCAAAATTCAGTAATATTGCGCGAAATGTACGGCAAATTGAAATTTGGAAGAAAATCGTAACCAAAACATTTGGCGCAGCCTATTGCAATGTCAGAATAACCCGAAAAATCAAAATATATTTGCAATGAATATGCAATCGCTGCCAATATCAAACTTGTCCAGTGGTAAGCAACAGG
>JAUNNW010000008.1 GCA_030531285.1 Synergistaceae bacterium
CTGAAAATTTTCAAGCAGTTCTTCTCTGTTCATTTTTATCTGCATTTCTCCAATGCAATTGACGCATTATGTCCGCCGAAGGCAAACGCGTTGACCAGAACTTTCTCTGCCGCGGCATTAATCGCTTTGTTCGGAACGTAGTTAAGGTCACATTCAGGATCAGGCGTCGTGTAATTTATTGTGGGATGAACAACGCCTTTCTCAACAGCCATAAGCGACGCAATAAGTCCCAGCACGCCGCTGGCGCCAAGCGCGTGGCCGATCATTGATTTGGTAGCCTGAATCAGCACCTTTTTCGATGCTTCTTCTCCCATTAACCGTTTTATTGCGGCTGTTTCCATTGAATCGTTAAAATGCGTTGACGTTCCGTGAGCATTTATAAGGTCAATTTCTTCAGGCTTCCAGCCTGCTCTTTCCACCGCAAGCTTCATCGCGCGGTATGCTCCGTCTCCGGAAGGATCCGGCGCCGTTATGTGGTAAGCGTCGCAGGTCGCTCCGTACCCCTTTATCTCTGCGTAAATATGAGCGCCCCGCGCTTTGGCATTCTCGTAATCTTCAAGCATAACGACCCCTGCACCCTCACCAAGTACAAAACCGTTCCTGTCCGCATCAAACGGCCGGCATGCAGTCGCAGGCTCCGTACTTATGCTCAAGGCTTTCAGGGCACCAAAAGCGGCGACTCCGAACGGAATGGCGGCGGCTTCGGCACCTCCCGCAAGCATATAATCCGCATCTCCCCTGACAATCATGTGATAAGCTTCGCCGATGCTGTGCAGCGAAGTGGCACAGGCAGACGACACGGAGAAATTAGGTCCTTTCGCGTTGTGCCTTATGGCAACGTATGCCGACGGCATGTTCACAATCATCATGGGAACGGAAAAAGGCGACACACGGTCAGAACCCTTGTCCGCCAGAGTATATATATTTTCCACAGCGGTACCTATGCCGCCCTGACCGCTTCCGATACAGATTCCGAAACGTTCATGATCTGCCGATACAGTATCAAATTCCGCATCTTCTATGGCAAGACGCGAGGCAGCGTCGGCAAACTGAATCACCCTGTCCGTATGGCGCGCCTCTTTTTTGTCAAACCAATCCAAAGGATTAAAGTCTTTAACTTCACCCGCTATTTTCACTTTAAATTTTTCAGTGTCAAAAGACGAAATAAAATCTATCCCGTTTCTGCCTTCCGCCAAAGCAGACCAGTAATTGTTTTTTCCGGTTCCGACAGGCGATACCGCCCCTATTCCGGTTATCACTACTCGTTTCATAAAATTCCCCTTCTCGTTTTTTGTTAAAACATCAAGCGGCAGGAAGGCGGGAAATCTACTCTCCCTGCCGCGAAATACAACACTATTCTGCGTCAAGTTTGCCTTTGATATAGTTAGTCGCCTCACCGACTGTGGTAAGTTTTTCCGCGTCTTCATCGGGTATTTCAATGTCAAATTCTTCTTCTATACCCATGATAAGTTCGACGATGTCAAGTGAGTCTGCGCCAAGATCTTCAACGAAGGAAGCTTCAGGTTTAATTTGGTCTTCCTCAACGTTAAGACGATCCATAACTATTTCCTTAAGTTTCGCGTCAATTTCTGCTGCTGTCATATCACAGTTCACCTCCTTCCGGAATTTTATCAATAAAACTGACTGATTTAATACATTGTCAAGCCGCCGTCCACCGTAAGAACCTGCCCAGTTATGTAATCAGCGGCGTTAGACGCAAGAA
Source organism: Synergistaceae bacterium (assembly GCA_030531285.1). Classification (GTDB taxonomy): domain Bacteria; phylum Synergistota; class Synergistia; order Synergistales; family Synergistaceae; genus Equadaptatus. Next base: position 1,724 of record JAUNNW010000008.1, read on the forward strand.
ACGCAACCGCTTTCGCGACATCTTCCGGCTGTCCCGCACGGGCAAGCGGTATCGCCTCAAGAGTTTTCTGCCGCGCTGTTTCAGGCATGCCGCGCGTCATATCCGTATCAATGAAGCCTGGGGCAACCGCATTGACTGTAATGTTTCTTGAACCTGCCTCTCTTGCGAGAGTTTTAACAAGACCTATAATTCCTGCTTTTGCCGCCGAATAATTTGCCTGTCCGACGTTGCCGACAAGACCTGAAACGGAACTGACAGCTATAATTTTTCCCCTCCGTGCTTTAAGCATTGAACGCAAGACTTCTTTCGCGCAGTAAAATACAGAATTCAAATCAACGTTAAGCACCGCCTGCCAGTCTTCGTCCTTCATGCGGAGAAAAAGCGTGTCGCGATTTATACCCGCACTGCATACAAGCACTTCAACCGCGCCGAGCTTTTTCTCTGCCTCAGCGCACATGGCGGCAACCTCTTCATGTTTTGAAACGTCCGCGGCAAAAAATTCGCACCTGACACCTTTTTTGCGAATTTCATTAACAGTGTTTACAACTTCTTCAGAATCCGCAAGGTCGTTCAAAGCAATATCAAAACCCTGTACTGCAAGTTCCAACGCTATTGCTTTGCCTATTCCTCTGCCCGAACCGGTTACAAGTGCCGTTGACATATATATATCCCTCCGTTCAAAACGCACGTGTTTTCAGTTTATTTATTAAAAAATCTACGCACGAAGAAACTTTAAGCCTCAATTTTCCTTAAGCTTTAATATTCCGTTTTTTATGTCGCGGGCTTCTCTTTCCCTGTAAAATTCGTTCAGTTTTTCGAGTATCAGCGCCGTTTTTTCCTTGTCCGTCAGTTCAGCCGGCAGTTCTTCAGGGTCTATCGGCCTTCCGAATTCTACGTAGAGCTTTGCCGGACGCAGAAAACACGCACCCGCCGGAAGAGCGCGGAAAGAACCCCCAAGCCAGACAGGAATCACAGGAGCCTTTGTTTTAACCGCTATAAGCGGCAGACCACCTTTCAGCTCGTTCAGTCTCCCTGTCGCCGTACGTATGCCCTCCGGACAGCCTACAACCGAAACACCTTTGTCCAGCCTGTTTTGACTCTCCCTAATCGCGCCAAGCAGCGAATATCTGCCCCTCTTGTCCAACGCTATCGCATCACAGGAACGCAGAAAAAATCCTGCATACGGGTGATTTATCCATACAGAGCGCGTAAGCGGGCTTATCCTGCGTCTGTACGGAAAATACAGCGCGGCCGCCAGCATGTAACAGTCTATCGCGCTTGCGTGATTGGCTGCGAAAAATCCCGCTTTCCCGTCAGCAATTTCTTTAATGTTTTCTGTTCCAAGCACTTCAAAGCGGTTGCAGAGCTTGAATACAAGGAAGCAGACACCCAGAAAAAAACCGTAGAACATTATTTTAACAGCCCCGTTCCGTACAGAGCCTGCAAAGCGTGTTGTCTGACACCTGTTTTAACTTTTAACCTTTTATAATCTCCGCTGCCTTTTCAATATCCTCAGGAGAAGATACCGACACCGGCGTATTGCCTTTCAATATTTTTCTTATGAGACCTGACAAAACACTTCCGGGCCCCATTTCTATGTACTTCTCCGCCCCTGCTTCCTTCATTCTGAGCACGTCCTGCACCCAAAGCACGGGCGAAAACGTCTGTTCGTAAAGCGCACGGCGGATATCCTCAACAGTCCTGAGCAGAGTTGCTTCCGCATTGCTGACAACAGGACAGAGAGGATTCTTCCATTCAAGCTTTTCAAATTCGGCTTTAAGCTTCTCCGCGACAGGACGCATAAGGCTGCAGTGAAAAGGACCCGAAACACGCAGCGGAACGGTGCGCGCCCTGTGCTGTTCCTTTATAATTTTCTCGGTTCGGGCTACAGCTTCCGTGTGCCCTGAAATAACAATCTGCTCTGGCTGGTTGACGTTTGCCGCACTGCAAACCTGTCCATTTTCAGCCTGTTTGCAGACAGCCATTACTTCGTCAAGAGGCATACCTATAACCGCAAGCATCGTTCCTCTGCCGGCAGGCACCGCTTCCTGCATGAGCTTTCCGCGCAGCCTCACAAGACGCACGCAGTCGGCAAGGGAAAGAACACCGCTCGCAACCATTGCGGTATATTCTCCCAAGCTGTGTCCCGCCATACATACCGGCTTTAATATTTCGCCGATTTCTTCCTGAACAGCCCTGTAGACCGCTATACTGACCGTAAGGATAGCCGGCTGCGTTATTTCAGTCTGCATAAGCTCCTCCTGAGTACCGTTAAAAATAACATCACTCAACTTGAAACCAAGCGCCTCATCAGCTTCTTCAAAAACCTCAGCCGCCGCCCTGTATTTTTCCTTGAAAGCCTGTCCCATGCCGGGGCGCTGTGCGCCCTGCCCCGGGAAAACAACAGCATAACTCATGCAAAAACCTCCGCTGCAATGCGCTCCTTTATCTTTTGGCTATCGCTTCCATAATTTTAACAAGACCGTCGCGTTTCACAAAATCGTCCGCTCCGAGAATTGCATAACAGAGCTGCGTTTTCCGCGATCTTCCGTGCACTTTTATAACGGTGCCGTTGACGCCGAGAAGACAGGCGTGACCGATTTTGGTCCAGTCAATGCGCGCCGAAAACCGTTTTACGGCAGGAAGCATAAACGGCAGACCGAGTTTTGGAAGCAAATGTTCCTTAAATTCTTTTTTAAATTCAGTTTTGATCAAATCCACAAGTCCTTCGGCAAATTTAATCATAACGTTACCTGTAAATCCGTCGCAGACAACAACATCGCAGGAACCTTCCGAAAGCTCGTTTGCTTCTACAAACCCGCAGTAATTAATATCATCGTCAGCCTTAAGCATTTCAGCGGCGGATAAAATCGCTTCATCTCCCTTAATGTCCTCAGTGCCGATATTAAGCAGCTTAACCTCAGGATTGTCAATATGCTCAAATATCTGGGCGTAAATATGCCCCATTGCGGCAAACTGGTAAAGGTTTACCGGCTTGCAGTGGACAGTCGCCCCGACGTCAAGCAGAAGCACGGGACGGCTGACGGACGGATAAACTATGCCGAGGGCAGGCCGGTCAATACCCTCAAGTCTTCCGAGAATAAGCACGCCGCCGGCGGCTACCGCCCCTGTATTTCCGGCGGTTACAAGCCCGTCTGCCCTGCCTTCCTTAACCATTCGGAGCGCAACCACCAAACTTGAATCTTTTTTCTTGCGGATTGAAACGGAAGGATGGTCATCGCCCTGAATGACTTCTGAAGTATGAATAATTTTAATTCTGCCAAGCACGTCCGCAGGGGCTTTGGCTATAAGCGGTTCAATCTGCGCTGAATCCCCCACGAGAGCCACCTGTAAATTACTGCGTTTTGTACAGGCTTCTACAGCCCCCTCACAGGCAGCTTTCGGCGCAAAATCACCGCCCATTGCATCTATGGCAATCATTTTTTCAGACCTCCCGCCTGCGCTTTCTCCGTGCCGCTGCATCCAACAGCGACAAAGCGTCCTGTAAAAATTTCTTTTCTCTCCACGCTGGCGTGAACGCTTACTACATATTCCCCGTTCTTGTGTACGCCGACCTTCGCGCGGGCAACAACCCGCTCCCCTATCCGCACCGGTTCCTTATAAAATATTCTGGCGCCTTTTATTACGACAGACTCACAGTCAATCGCGGAAACAGCCAGCGTCGATGCCTGCGTATATATATAATAGTCGCTTATTATATCCGTATGGCGAAAACTTAAATCTCTTGTTCCGACAAGAACTGAAAGTGCTCCTTTATTTGGTTCGAGCTCAAGCAGTTCGCCTACAACGTCCTCTGTTTTCAGGGAGCGAAGCCTGCTGGTAGCCTTTTCTGCCATCAGCCTTGCGCGTTCGCGAACCTCAGGAACAGAAAGAAGCCCCCTGTCAAGACGAACAGTACTCACGCTGACGCCAAGCGACGAAGCAAGCTCCTGATCTGTCAGGAGAGGATTGCTGCCTATTAAATCCAAAAGCTTCTTATGGCGTACTGCCCTTGCATTGTCCGTGCGCATGAGGACCTCCGCGAATCAGAATTATGACCTGCTGCTAACACTTGGACATATTATATGCCGATACGGAAAAAAGTCAACAAAAAATGCGGACATTCGTCCGCATTTTGATCCATTTTGACCGTTTCTCAGCGCTTTTTCTTCGCTGCAATTTCCATGGTTTTGTCATACAGCTTGTTCAGGCAGTCTTCCTTGTCCGCAGGGAGCTGCTGCCAGTCGTCAATACCGCGCGTTCTCACGGACGAACTGCTGCCCTGACTGCTTTGCTGACTGTATGAAGAGCCTGAAAGCTTCGAACTTTCAAAGCTTGTCTCATCCAGAATTTTGTACTTTCTTTCAGTTTTGTGAAAAGCGTAGAGGAAGCGGTCTTCCCGTTTTGTCTCACGCGTTTCGCCTGGTTTGAACGTCTCTTTTATTTCCGAAACGGAAGTCACTTGCGCCGTGTAATAACTGCCGCATTTTTTAACGGAGCTTTCATCCAGCGTCACTGTATAGTTTCTGCTGAAATCCCTGTCGCTCGTCTCACGTGAAACAACAGTCACGTTTCCGGCAAAAGACGCAGCCGCAAAAACTGTTGAAAGACACACTGCGCCGGTCAGGACAATCAATTTTCTTCTGTTCATTACTGAACCACCTCACTGAATTTATTTTCATGGTGAATTTATTATAGGCGTTTTAATCGGAAAGGGCATACGTAATTTATGCCGAAATTTCGCGTACATTCACAGCTGATATATTTTCTGCGGCACAGAAAACAAAATGAGAAACCTCGCGGTCTCTCATTTATAAACTTACAGAACGGATTAACCTATTCTTCAGCCGCTTTGGCTTCTTTTACGTCAAGGACTTTACGTCCTCTATAGTATCCGCAGGCAGGACATACGCAATACTGGCGCACTGTTTCGCCGCAGTGCGAACAGGTTGTTGCTCCGCTTGTCGTGAGTTCGCCAAGGTACTGTGATTTACGCTTGTGTGAACGTGCATGTGAGACTCTTCTCTTCGGGACTGCCATCTTGTTCCCCCCTTAGTTCCTTAAACACAAAAATTACAGAGGTGATTATAGCACTTTTTTCTATTTTTGCATTAAGTTATTCTTTTTCTTCTTCAACAAACTGTCTTAAAACTTCAAAACGCGCATCGCCGGAAGATTTTTTGCAGCCGCAGATTTCGGTGTTCAGATTTGCTCCGCATTCGGGGCACAGCCCTTTGCAGTCTTCCCTGCACAGAACCACCGCCGGAAGAGAGGTAAGCATTACCTCCCAAATCTGCGGGGAAAGATCTATTTCGTCTTCCCAGCTGTCAAGAAAGATAACGTCCTCGTCACCGTCAGCCGAAGAATTTTTTTCGTCCTTCATTTGCGGCTCCGCATCGGCAGAAAGCGAAAAAAGATATTTCAGAGTGCCGGAAAAATCTGTTTCCGCCGGTTCAAGGCAGCGGGCGCACGGTGTTCCTGCTTTCCCTGACACTGTTATATCAGCGCAGAGATTTGCTTCCGTACGGTAAGCTTTAATTTTAACCGCCAGAGGCGACAGAAATTCGTACAACTGTCCCCAATAGCTCACCGGCGTTTTCTCTTCAATGAGGAAGGCGTCTTCGTACACGGTCCCGTCTTTTGAAACTGCGGGAAGTATCAGAGTACGTTTCCAGCTTTTGGGAACAGCTTCAAGATATTTCATTTCTGCCGTCTATTTTGCTTTCTTCGCGCTTTTTGCGGCGGGTTTTCTGCCTGCTTTTTTGGCGGCTGCTGTTTTCTTAACAACTGTTTTCTTAACCGTAGTTTCCTTGGCTGCGGCTTTCTTTGTTGTTCTCTGTGCCGTTGTCTATTTCGCGGCTGTCTTTTTCGCTGTTCTTTTTGCCGTCGTCTTTTTTGCGGCGGCTTTCTTCGCAGGGGCTGAGCCAAGAACGAGTCTCTGCGTATCGCGTGCAATCATCAGTTCTTCATTCGTAGGAATGACGAAAACCTTGACAGGGGATCTCTTTTTGCTGATAAGAACCTCTTCGCCGCGGACTTTGTTGTTGTTTTTGTCAAATTTAACACCAAGGAATTCAAGGTCTTTGCAGACTTTTTCACGGAATGCTATACCGTTCTCGCCAATACCGGCAGTAAATACGATAGCGTCAACGCCGCCCATCGCCGCCGCATAGGCTCCGATATATTTTTTGACTTCGTAAATAAGCATGTTCTGTGCGGTTTCAGCGCGCCAGTTGTTGTCTTCCGCCGCTTCTTCAACGTCGCGAAGGTCGCTTGATACGCCTGAAATACCGAGAAGACCGCTCTTTTTGTTGCATATCTCGTTGATTTTGTCTGCGTCATAACCGAGGCTTGCAAGCTGAATAAGAACTGCGGGATCAACGTCTCCGCTTCTTGTTCCCATTATGACTCCGGCTGTCGGGCTGTAACCCATTGTTGTGTCAAGTGATTTTCCTTTTTTGACCGCCGTGATTGAGCTTCCGTTGCCGAGGTGGCACGTGATTATGCGAAGTTCTTTAATTGGTTTGCCGAGCAGTTCGGCGCAGCGCTGCGAAACATATTTGTGGCTTGTGCCGTGGAAGCCGTAACGGCGGATTTTTTCTTTCTTGTAGAATTCGTAAGGAATTCCGTAAAGGTACGACGTCGCCGGCATTGTCTGGTGGAAAGAAGTGTCAAACACGACAACGTTCGGAAGGTCGGGAAGAACCTTCTGCACGGCTTCGATACCCTGAAGGTTTGCAGGATTGTGGAGCGGCGCAAGCGGGGTAACCTTTCTGATGCCTTCAAGAACTTTCGGCGTAACAAGCGCTGACTCCGTAAAATCTTCTCCGCCGTGAACAACACGGTGTCCGGCTGCTGAAAGTTCGCTGAGATTTTTGAGAACGCCGAATTTCTTGTCAACGAGCATATCAAGAACAAATTTAATTGCTTCGGTATGCGTCGGGAAGCTTACGTCTTTGTCAAATTTCTCTTTACCGGCGACTTTCGTGTGTTTGATGTGAGAGCCTGCCATACCAATGCGTTCGACAAGACCTTTCGCAAGAAGCTTTTCACCGTCCATGTCAACAAGCTGGTATTTGAGCGATGAGCTTCCGCAGTTGAGAACCAAAATTTTCATTACCAAACCCCTCCGATTTTCAGTTTTTGTGGTATTCTTTACCACAAGGATGTGAGTTTATGAATCTCCCCAAGGTAACAGGGATTGTTGCCGAATACAACCCATTGCACAACGGACACGTCTACCAGCTTAACAAAGCCAAAGAACTGAGCGGCGCAGAAGCGCTGATAGTTGTGCTTTCGTCTGATTTCGTACAGCGCGGAGAGCCTGCGTTTCTTTCAATGCACGAACGCGCCAAACTCGCCGTTTTGCACGGCGCAGACCTTGTTCTGGAACTTCCAGCCCTGTTTTCCTGCGGCAACGCGGGCATCTTCGCTGATTCAGCAGTTAAGCTGTCAGCCGCCACCGGAATCGTCAAAACACTCTCGTTCGGTATGGAAGACCCGGACTGGGATTTAATCTCCGCTGCGTCTATTTTAGTTGAAGAACCGGATAGTTTCAAGTTTTTATTGAAAAAAAATTTAGAATCAGGTTTTTCATTTGCCGAAGCACGCGTCAACGCTCTTGACTCCTGCGTTCCCGGCGCAGCCTCAAAGCTTGCGGGATCAAACAATTCTCTTGCATTGAATTATGCCGCAGCCATAATAAAAAATCATTGCGAAATCTCTCTTGTTCCGGTACAGCGGACAGGCACAGCTCACGACACCTCTGATTTGAGCGAAGTATACGCCTCGTCATCCGCGCTCAGAAATATGCTCAGGGAAAATAATTTGACCGCCGTAAAATCATTCGTTCCGGAAAAATCGGCACAAGTCATTAAGGAAAATTTAAACAGCGGAACGGCATACATTTCGCACGACAGGCTTTGGACAGCGTTAAGGCCGCTTCTGCTGAGAAGCAGCTCCGAAGATTTTTTCAAAACTGCGGAAATATCCGAAGGAATTGAAAATAAATTTATTGCGGAGGCTTTATCGGCAGGCAGCTTCGATGAGTGGCTTGAGCGCTGCACAAGCAGACGCTATCCCAAAGGAAGAATCCGCAGACAAGCTATGCAGCTTCTGCTCGGCACAGACCGCTGGACAAGATATGCCTCGCAAAGGCTCGGAGTCCCCTATATCCGTCCTTTGGCAATGAACGCTGCCGGCAGAGAACTGCTTAAAATCATGAAGGAAACTGCGAAACTGCCGGTAATTGCAAAATGCGGCGACGCGAAATTTTCCGCTTACGCGGAGAAAATTATGCAGTACGACCTGCTCGCTTCAGAACTCCGGCGCGGATTTCTGCCCTGCGGAAACTGCGGAACTGCGCACGCCGAAAAAATTTACATCGCGGATTGAATCAGCTTCCGGACACAGCACTTGCAAAATAATCATTCAGATATAAAATTGAAGCGGATATTTTAACGGCAGAGGTTCCGCAAATGGACAACATACAGCAATTCTCAGGCAAAAAGACAGCTGACGAAAAGAAACAGCTCGCGTCTTACGCGCTGCTTCATTTTATCAATGATTTGCACGCTACAACGCTGCCTAACGTGCTCCCGATAATTAAGCAGGCGCTTTCTCTTTCGCTTGCCCAGCTCGGTATCCTGAACGCGGCATTCGGCGTCATGCATTTTCTGGGACAGCCCGTATCAGGCTATCTCGCAGACAGACAGACCCGCCCATGGTTTGCCGTATGGGGGCCTCTGCTGAGCATAATCAGTATTTTCATGCTCCCGTCAGCACCGCATTTTGCTGTTGCCGTTTTGCTCTGCACAACGCTCGGGCTTGGTACTGCCCTGTTTCACCCGCAAGGCAACGGCATGACGGGAAAAATAGCAATGGGCAGGGATATGGCATTTTATCTGTCCCTTTTCACTGCAAGCGGCAGTTTCGCAAGCGCTTTCGGACCGATTCTTTTCGTCTTCTGGTACTCAATGCTCGGCAAAAAGCTTCTGCCTCTGATGACGTTTCCTTATGCTGTTATTCTGCTTATAATGTGGCGAATTCTTTCTCAGTACAAAATAGACACTTCAAATATTGCCTCTGCAAATACCTCACGGTTCTTTAAGGAAATAAAAAGCGTGATTGGGAAAATTTTCGACGTTTTCGCTATTGTAACTCTCAGGGACATAGTATTTCAGGGAACAAAAGTTTTTCTTCCGATGCTTGTAATTATGCGCGGGGGCTCGCATAAATCAGCCGCAGCCGTTACCTTTTCCGTTGTCATTTCAGTTGCCTTCGCAAACATAATCGGCGGCAGGCTTGCGTCCGTTTTCAGCGAAAAGAAGCTGTTGCTCACCACTTTGGCGCTTGCCCCGTTCGCCGGAATCGCCGGCATATACCTGAAAAATTTTTACGGCGTCGCCATGCTTATGCTTTTTTTCGGACTGCTTGAAGCAAGCGCTCCCGCCACGATTTCCATGGCACAGAGGCGCTGTCCTGAATCCATGAGCACGGCGGCTTCAATAGCCTCCGGAACCTCGTGGGGAGTCGCGAATCTGGCAGCATATCCGGTTGGAGCTCTCGCAGACAAAATCGGTCTTGAAAGCACAATGTACGCAGTCGCTCTTATACCGTGGCTTATTACGCTCTGGTACGCTGCCGGAAAATTTATCCGCAAGGGCAATCCCTGATGAAAGACTTCAGACCCACGTCAGGCAAGGTATTGCAGGCGCTTTTCAACATTTTGGGAGACATTGACGGTCTGCGTTTTCTTGATTTGTTTTCAGGCAGCGGACAGATTGCGCTGTGCGCAGCCGAAAAAGGCGCGGAGGTCTGTCTTGTGGAAAGCGACAGGAAAAATTTCGGCGGCATATTAAAGAAAGTTCCCAAGGAAATCCGCTGCGTCAATATGGACGTGCGGCGTGCTCTGCCCAAGCTTCTGCATGAAGGGCTGAAGTTTGATATAATCTTTGCGGATCCGCCGTATATGCTGGGCTGGGGCAAAGAACTCCCCGCGCTCCTTGAAGCAGACAAAGGGCTCCTCTCTGACAGCGGAACAGTCATATTTGAGCGTTCGGAACGCGAGCCGGCAGATTTTTGCGAGGCATGGGAGACGGAAGACAGAGCCTACGGAGGCACAATTCTTACTTTTGCGAAGCGGAGGCAGAATAATGCTTAAAGCTGTATATCCCGGGTCATTTGATCCTCTTACAAACGGGCACGTCTATATCGCGAAACGCGCGGCTGATATATTCGGCAAATGTGTTATTGCGGTACTTGACAATTCTGAAAAAAAATCCATGTTTTCCAAAGCTGAACGCGTTGATATGATCCGCAGCGTTTTCAAAAACGACAAAAATATTTCGGTAGCCGCTTATGACGGTCTGCTCGTAGATTTTATGAAAAAGGAAAAAAGCCGCGTCATAGTGCGCGGACTGCGTGCCCTTTCCGATTTTGAATATGAATTTCAGATCGCGCAGCTCAACCGTCAGCTGGCGCCCGAAGTTGAAACGTTCTTCATTGCTACAGAGCCACGTTTCTCTTTCCTTGCCAGTCACGCGGTAAAAGACGTTTTCAAATGGGGCGGCAACATCTCCGACATGGTTCCGCAGGAAATACTTGAACGCATGGTCAAACTCCAAAACAAAGATTGATTTTATACAATTTATTATGCAGAGAACACCAAATTTTGTTAATAACACGGACATTGGGCAGAATTTTCTTATTGACCGCTCCGTCATAGATTACATCATAAAAAAAGCAGACATTCAGCCGGAAGACCAAATTCTTGAAATAGGCCCCGGTGAAGGCATTTTGACCGAAGCGCTGCTCGCCTCTCCGTGCAGGTCTGTCTGCGCGGTTGAACTTGATACAAGGCTGAAGCCAAATCTTGAAGCCATTGCCCTGAAAAATCCGAAATTCTCCCTTTTATGGGGCGATGCTGTACAGCTTGATTACGCGAACAAACTGCCGTGGATGCCGAACAGAATAATCGCCAATCTGCCGTACCATATAACTACTCCGCTGCTTTGGACGCTTATTGAAAAACTTGTGCCGAAAGGTCTTTCCTCTTTTATCCTTATGGTACAGCTTGAATCGGCACAGCGCATAACGTCGCCTGAACGAAACAAACAGCGATCTCCTCTCGGCGTAACCATAGAAGCCATGGGAAGCTCAAAAATACTGCGCAGCGTTCCTCCGTCATGCTTCCGCCCACAGCCGAGAGTAATGTCGTGCCTGATAGAAATTACGATAGACAAAAGCAGGGAATTTGCGACAGACAAAAAATGGAAACAGTTTCTCGTTCGCTCTTTCGCTCAGCGCAGAAAAACACTGACCAACAACTGGGCAGCAGGCTACGGCCTTTCAAAAGAACGCTCACAGCAGATACTTGAAGCACACGGATTAAAACCGCTTGCAAGGGCGGAGGAACTTCCGCTTGAAAAATGGAAAGAACTGTTTGAAGCTGAAGACTTCAAACTGACAAAATAAAACGAGGCTGCCGTATGAACTGGAACTTAAACAAAATTATTGTCGAAGAAAATCAGAACCTGCCGCCGGACTGGAATTCGCTTTCCGCTTCCGGCAGGATATTCGTTGAAATAGGCTTCGGAAACGGTGAAAATCTGGAATTTCTGGCAAAAAAATATCCCGACGTTTTAATTGTCGGCGTTGAAGTTTCCCAGCTGTGCGTTATGAAAGGCGCGCGCAGGGCTTTGTCGCAGGGACTCGACAATATCCGCATCATGCACGGCGACGCGCGTTTTCTTCTTCGCGCAATGTTCGCGCCGGAAACGGTTGACAGACTTTTCATGAATTTTCCCTGCCCGTGGCCGAAAACGCGCCACGCAGAACGCAGGGTGACAGTCCCCTCCTTCGCGCGGCTGCTAAACTATCTGCTCAAAACAGGCGGAACATTTGAACTTGCAACAGACGTTGACTGGTATGCCGAAGACGCGAACGAAACAATCACAAAGACCGGCGCGTTTGACACCGTATCTTTTGAAAAAAATCCGCAGCGCGAATATATCACGAAATATGAGCGTTTGTGGCTGTCAATGAACAAGGATATCTGGAGCGTTGTTCTCAGAAAAAACGGCAGAGTGCCGCACGAAGAATATTCTTACAGCGAATGGGAAATGGAAGGCGGGGTTGAAACAAATATGAGACTTGAAGAGCTTGCGGCAAAACTAAAAGGCGCGGAAGGAAAAGGCACTGACGGAGAAGGCTACTGGACGTACAGAGACGTATTCCTTTCCGTTGAACGAGTTGCTCTCGGACTGGTAATAACGGCTGACGAAGGCTTTGAACAGCATTTTTACATCAAGCTTGTTGAAAAAAGCGGCGGCGGCTTTACCGTAAAGGTTGACTCCGTGGGACACCCATACAGAACGCCTGCCATGCGCGCCGCGCTGAAATTCGCGCTTGACACAGCACGCGGATAGATGACCGGTAAAAGACTTTTGTCTGCGGTTCTGCTGATTGCGGCGGGAAGCTTTGCCGCGGATTTTTTGACAAAACGTTACGCCCTGTCGCATAATATCAGCATAACGGCAAACAGAGGCATTTCTTTCGGATTTCTTGCGGGAAACGCCGGTAATGCGGCACTGACGCTCTCGTTTCTTGCCGCGTTTTTCCTTTTTCTGCTTCTTGTCTGTTCCTGCAAAAAACAAATGTCTGCCGAAAGCCTTGCCTCCTCGCTCATGTTGGGCGGAGCGCTCGGCAATCTGTACGACAGGCTGGTATTCGGAAACGTTATTGACTGGTTTTCAGCGCCTCTTGTTTCAGAAATATCAGGACGCGCAATATTTATGAACGCGGCAGATGTCTTTATCATTGCAGGATTTGCAATCTTAACGCTCTCCTTTTTGAGGAAAACAGCCGGACACTCCAAAAAGCAGAAATAAACTCCTTTATATCTGCATTACGCACGGAGGCATATTATGGAACAGAAACGATTGAACTACATAGACTGCGGGCGGCTGCTGTGCATACTGTTTGTCTGCGTGGCACATTCAGGCAGCAAAATACTGAATCCCACAGGTATGGCAATTCTGCTTATGCCGTTTTTCTTTTTCATTTTCGGCTATCTCAGCAAACCTGAAAAATACAGCTTCGGCGAATTTGTCCTGACGCGCTTCAGGCAGATTGTCATTCTCTTTTTTCTTATCCAGCCGTTTTGTTTTGCGCTTTACCTGCTTCGCGTAAAAATTTTCGCGCTTGACACTTCCTCATCTGCGCTTGCAGCTTCCTATTTTCTTTTTCCGCTTTACGGAAGCGGAGTTTTTCCACCGTTTGCCTTTTTCAAATCGTTCTCCCTGCCGCAATTCGGCGACACTCTTTCAACTGTCGCAGTTTCAGTTCTGAACGCTCCGACATGGTTTCTTCCTGTAATGTTCACGGCGTCACTGCTTTTTTACCCGCTTGCAAAATTTCTTGAGAAAAATTTTTCCATGCTCAAACTGTCGGCAACAGTTCTCTGCCTCTTCTGCCTTGCCGGAATTGAAACACAGACACCATATACCTTTCAGCTTCCGTGGGGGCTTGGACGCGCTTTTTTGGCAGCCGGAATAATGCTTATCGGCTGTTATGTCCGCAAGAAAGCCCTTCTGAAAACTCCGGACAGAAAGCACTCTTGCATAATTTACTGCACAGCTGCCGTTTCTGTACTTGCTGCATTTCTGACTGGCACCACAGGAGAAATGTCAATCAGTGACTATATGCATGAAGCCGGATATTGCAGCCTTTTTATCCTCGGCTTGGGAGGCTCTGCCGCCGTCTGCGCTTTACTGCTGTTTTTGAAAAGAATGGAAGAAAAATACGGCGAGACAAAGCTTTTCAGCACTCTTGCTTTGGCAGGCAGAAAAACACTGTGGATTTACCTGCTGCACATGCCGTTCTTTTTCATTTTTGACGTTATATTCCTCAAATGCGGAATACAGCCAAACCCCTGCTATTACAACCATATCCTCTATCCGTACAGCGCGGCAACGCTTCTGCCGCACATAATACAAATACTGGGTACTATGGTACTGTGCGTGCTCACTGGTTGCGCATGGGAAAAATTCAAAAACAGGCACAGAAATATACGAAGCGGCGTAACCAATAACTATACAGGAGAGATAACAGATGAACACTAACGTTAACACACGGCATTTGAATTACATCGACTACGGAAAATGCTTCTGTCTTTTGTACACTTTTTTAATACACACAGGATTTTCTTCGTTTAACAATGCCATAGCTTTCTGTATGCCGTTTTTCTTCTTCATAGCAGGCATGAACTACAATCCTGACAAAAGAAGTCTGCGAGAATTTGCGGCTGCCCGTTTCAAGCAGCTGATCGTCCCCTACTGGCTGCTGATAATCTTTTACAGAATAATTGACACGCTGCGATTCAAAATATTTGACACAGGCTATCCGCTGTATTGGAGAGGCACAATAGCTAACCTGCTTTACGGTTCATTTGTACTGCCGCACTTTCCGTTTCTTTCAGAAATTATGAAAAACGTGCGCAGCAGCCCTGCAGATCCCTCCAATGTCTACATATTGCCGTCAGGCTGCCATCTTTGGTTTCTGCCGGCAATGTTCACAGCAAGCATAATTTTTGCTCTGCTTGCGCCGAAATTCAAAAAAGAATTTTCCGTGCTGAAATTTATTCTGACTGTTTTTACGCTCTTATGCCTTGCCTCGCTTGAAGTGCATTTTCAGTGTCTCACGCAGCTGCCGTGGTGTTTAGGGCGCGGATTTTACGCAGCCGCAATAATGCTTTCAGGTTTCTGCCTTCGTCGTCATGCCCCGTCTGACATACTTGACCTGAAAAAACGCCCTGCGCTTTTTCTGCTGTTTACAGGAACATATCTCTTTACAATAGCGGCACATTCGTCCGGCTCGGCAATTATAATCAGCAATTACGGCGATTACGGCGCCGCAAGCCTCTTTATCAGCGGCATCGGCGGCGCCTGCGGCGCTGTCGCGCTGCTTATGCTGATGAAACAGTTTGACAAACTGCGCGGCGGCAGAGAAATAAAACTTTTGGGCGAAATTGGCAGAAAAATGATTTGGATATATGGGCTGCAGTTTCTTTTCTTCTTCCTTGTCGAGTTGGTCTATTTCAAGTTTGGCGGTAAATTACAGCCCGATGGATTCTACATGGATCTAATTCCGAACAGCGGCATATACCTTCTTGTCAACCTTGTGCAAATCGCACTTGCATTTTTCGGCGGACTGTACGCAGCCAAATTGTGGTACAAAACAAAAGAACGGTTCAGGTAATACCGGCTCCGTTCTTTTGGCGTTAAATACTGCTCGGCGTTATATTAATTTTCCGCCGTCTCTTTTTTGACGTACACTCTGTAATATTCTGTTTCTTTAACCTTGCGGTAGCGCGTTTCAAGCGCGCCGAGTCTTTTCCATAGTCCGTCATACGGCGTTACAAGTATGGCTTTGATTTTCTGCGTGTCTGCCGCATAGGCAGCGTCATCCGCAGACGGATTTCCCGCAAAGAATTTAACTGCCTTTGCGTGCCGCTCATTTAGCTTTTTCTCGCTGTAATATTCCGAGTAGCATTTTGAAAATATTTGGTCTGCAAGCGCCGTATAACGTTCTGCATAGAAAGAAAAGAAAATATTTGTATATTCTCCAAATACCTGATTCGGCATATTCTTAAAGCTCTCCGGATTGCACAGTACCAGCTCGTTTTTGCCCGTATGCTCGCGCACGACGTCCCAGCCTTTTACCGCTTCGGCAAAGGCTGCGTGTATCTGCGGATCGCTTTTTTTTGAGACGAAGTCGTTCGTTAAATCATTGTGATACAGCAGAGGGAAGCAGACAAGAAGAACGATAAATGTAGTGCAGTATCTTGCCCCTGATTTTTTCAGCGCGTCATAAATTTTTACGCAAAGCGCCGCAGCAAAGATACTGCAAATTCTAAACGCCGCCGTTGGTGTGCGCCAGCCGAAATCGTTGGAATAAAAGGTGCTGTGCACGACAAATATTACCGCTATAAGCAGCAGCGCAAAGTATTTTCCGAGCTTCGCAA
>JAUNNW010000009.1:0-5324 GCA_030531285.1 Synergistaceae bacterium
CTGTTTTTCACCGTTCTGTTTGCTATGTCCGCTACGTAGTACGGTATGAGGTAGTATTTTCCGCCTTTTTCGTACACGTCAACCCGCACCATTCCGCCGTTTGCCGCAAGCCCTTTGTTGATTTTCACTCCCGCGGTTCCCGATGAGAATATTTTTATTGAGCAGACGACAGAACCGTTTCCGTTTTTGGACGGCTTTATTAACGGCTCTGCAAAGGCTTTTTCCGGTTTGTTGCCGAATTTTTCCAGCCTTTCTTTTATCGCGTTGTACAGAGCGGTATCGCGTTCCTTGCCGACCATATTTTCAAGCATCGCCAAATTGACTTTAGCAAGCGGCGTTTTTACGGCTGTTTTGCCCCGCGCAAGATATTTCGCGCTGCGTATTGTTTCTTCGTGAGCAGCTCCGCCTGCTTTTCTGTCAGGCTTTCTTGAAATGAATACCGGTTTAAGCGTTTGCAGTTCTTTTTCCGTGTAGCTGTCAAAGCCGTATTCCGCAAGCAGTTCTGCCGGACTGTCCGACAGTCTTGCTTCTATTTCTTTGCGGAAGTTTTTCCACGGCTCAGGCAGTCGTTCTTTTTTGCCCTCCGGCGTTGTCTGCAATTTGCAAAGTTCGCGCTTTGCCGAGTAGTCGGATATTTTTTTAATCATTGACGGGGAGGCGGCGGCGATTACGCAAGCGTCAAGAGCGTGGTGCAGGTCGCTTTCCGCCCTGTTTTTCAGAGCGTTGATTCCCCATTGTTTGCGGAGTGTTGCCGTTGCCATTCCGTTTATTCTTATTACGTGCTGTTTTCTGCCGTTGTCCGCAAATATGAGACGGTTTTCAAGCAGATTCGCAAGATACCGCGTGATGTATCTTGTGTCGCCGAGACTGCGTTCCGTAAGTTCGTTTGCTTCTGTTTCGTCAAAGTTTTTCATTTTCAGCCGTTGAGCCTTGCGCCTGTCTTTTATGTACATATCAACGCGGGCGATAAATTCTTCCCATGCCTGCCCCTCTTTGCCGAAATATTCGTAGGGCGTTCTGTTGCCCTTGTTTCTGTTTGCGCTACCGATTACAAGCACTTTGTTTGTCCGGCTGTCGTCAAAAGAACGGCTGTACGGGATAATATGGTCTATTTCGGCGTATGAACCATCTTTCGGGTTGCAGAAAACAAGAGCGGGCTCCATGTATTTTCCCGTATAGGGGCAATATCCGCCCTGTTCTTTCCAAAGGCGGTATTTTTCGCGCTGTTCGGCGGTTGGTTTATTGTTAAACTGTTCGGTAAATTCGTCCGCGTATTTTTGGTTTGCCGCGCGGTTGTTTTCTATGTTTCTGCTTATCTCATTTCTTTCCTTTTTTGAACGGGAGAGGTCTCTTGCAAGTTCTATGTGTATTTCTGCAGGACTGCCGTATTTTTCGATTATGGCGTTAAGCATTTTACGTGTCTGCGATACTGCGCGGATTACAACGGGATTGCGTATTTCTTCCCAGTCAGGAACAGGCAGCTTGCGCGAGCGTTCTTCTTCGTTTTTCGCGCCGTAGCCGGCTTCGACGCAGGCTTCATCGTAACGCAGCCCCTTTTCAAGCAGAGGAAGCAGTTTGTCCATTGCTTTTACCGACAAATTGACGTTGCCTCTGAAATTAAGACCGCAGACTGCGTCAATCAGTTTTTCGTCAACGTTTTTGTCCGTAAGGTATTCGCGGATTTCTTCTTCCGCTTTACGGTAGGTTAGTGCATAGGCAAGCGTGTCAAGTGTCTGCGGCGAGGTTTCAAGCAGAACGTTCCAGTATTCTTCGCCGAGTTTGTCGCAGACAGCCTTTCTGAATTGGTGAAACGCTTTTAATTCCGCAAATGTCGCTTCTTCAGGCTCTTTACCTTTCTTTACACCGGCTATGTAGTCAAACTGCCAGTCGTCGTCAGAGGCTATTGCTTTGCGTATCTGTTTGTACGTTACCTTTTGCAGTTTGCAGGCAAGGTTTTCTATGATTTTGCGTTTTTCAAGGCTGAGTTCATATTTTTTGCCGTTGACGCGAACCCTGAGATTTGCGATTTTGGAGAGCAGTATAAAGCGTTCCGCCGTCCATGACGCTTTCGGCGCTCTTTTTTCCGACGGTTCAAGCGAACAGAAGCCCGTCATTTTTTCCAGTATATCGCCTGACGCAAACGGAAGCTGTCTTGCAAAAACTTCCGTATATTCTTTTTCAAATTCAGGCGAGGCAAAGGAATTGCCGAATTTGCGCTGACAGTCAAACAGCGTTTCAATTTCTTTTTTCAGGTCGTCTCTTGCTATCGTGTTTGTATAATTGCCGCCTTTGTTTCTTTTATGTTCCGCAAATTTTTCGTCTTTGGCAAGCATTTCGCCGACTGTCCTGTAATTTGCAAGCAAAGCGGAATTTGCTTTCATTCCCTCTTTTGCTCTGCCCGTTTCTTCGTCTTTTGAGAGGTCGTCAAGCCTGTTTGACTTAAAACCGCGCCGTTTTGCTATATGCAGCAGCACTCTTGCCCATTCCTCGGCGGAAAGTTTTCTGTCAAGCCCTTCAAGCCTGAGCTGCCACGGGGTTGGGGCGGGAGTTTTCTCAAACAGCGTTTCAAGCTGTTTCGCCGAAACTATTTTGTTCTTTTCAATGAGATTTCTGATGTCAGCCAAACGCTGGCGTTTGCGCCGCGTTCTGCGTCTTGCGCTTCTTGCTTCCCTGCGGGGCAATGCAAGAGATGAGCCGTCTTTGGGATTTTCCGCGCCCGGAAACAGCCTTACGCCGAGGTCTGCGATTTTGTTCCTGTCCCAGTCAAGAATCGCCCAGCCGACAGAAGCAATGCCTATATCCAAGCCGATAGTATAATTTTTCAACGCTGTATCTGACATTATTTTCACCTCAAAAAAAGGATACCCCGAAAACAAACACTTGCGTGCTTATTCACGGGGTCAAACCTTGCGGTAACACCCCTTACGGGATGCACTTATTACAGCAACGTGCCACACTCCGATATGCTACACTTTTTACTGCCGCAAAGACATTATACATTATAATACGAGTTTTTGCGATAATTTTTTTTCAAACCGCGCGCCGAGTTTCGCCCTCGCTCTCGCAATGCCTGGAAACGCCCCGTACGGTAAAGCCGTCCGCCCGAACCGCAGAACGCAGTCGGACAGCCGCCGTCCGCAGACGTCTTCCGCAGGGTTTGTTGTCGCCGTTCCGTCTTTTTTGAAACACGCCGTCCCTGCATACGGGCAGGTGTTTTCTGTCGTATCATAGACAAATTGCCCTGTTGCCGTGTTGTAATGCCGATAAATCCACGGGCAGGAATTGCGCAATGCCTGACGGGACGGAAGCTTCGCTCTGGGTAAATCAGTCGGGCAGATGAGTTCAAACTGAATAGCCGCTTTGTCCATACTCAAAATCCTATCTATGACGTATAAGTCCGCAGGGAAGCGGTAGTCGTGACCTTCTTCGGCGTGTCCGTCAAGATATTTCGTCAGCGTTCTGTCTCGGCGGAGAAGTATCATACCTTCGTCCTCTGCCATCATTGAGACAACCATTGAATAAAATGCCGCGTTTAAGGCAGACACGGTGATTTTCGGGCGGGGGAGCGTGCCGTCTCCGTTCCACTCGAAGCCTTCACCCTTTATCGGGACAAAAGGATACTCTATGCCGTTAAACGTTATCGCTCCGCCGTCTGCTTCCCGTTCGCCGCAGAAACGGTGAACGCCGCCGCTGACACTTGAAGCGTCAAGCGTGAAAAGCTCAATAACGCCTTCCTGCGCCAGTTTTTGAAGTTCGCCGTGAGGTACAGGGGTACTCATTATGCGTACACCTCCCGCAAATTAACGCTCAGGCTGATTATTCCCGCGTTAAAATTCGGAGCAAAATCACCGTCAATGAGCCATAACCGCGCCGTCGTTTCGTACGGAAAAACCCAGTAAAACGGAATACCCGCGTTCGCTCTTAAAAAGGTGAGAATTGTTGACAGTTCAGTCTCGGTGAGGCAGCTCCATTCAATGCTGCATTTTGAGATAATCGTGGGGTGTATGCCGTCTCGTATGACTTGCGAATAGTTGTCGCCGAAGTCATTCGTTATTACGTTCGCCGTTTCTGTCGGTGAGACGGTTATCGGGGCTATCGGTGGCGTAAATGTGTTATATGCCATTAAAACGCGACCCCCATTCTGCCTCTGCCGAATTTGTACATAGTCTCTGCTACTTTAACCTCTACCGCTTTATTTATCATGTTGCCCAAGTTTTGAGCCTGCTCGTTTGTCATGTCTCCGCCGCCGGAATTATTGACGGTTACGTTGACCGTCACAGCGTTGCTGTCTCCGCCTCTGCCGAGATTTGCCATTTGTTTGCGTGACAAAACGCCTTCGCCGCGCTGCAAAATAGCCGGATATTCGTCCGCTCTCAGGTTGCCTGTATGCAGGCGGGGAGCGTTGGCGAAAACAGACGCGGAAACCGCACGCATCGGGGACGCCGTCTGTCCGACAATGCCGCCGTCGTGGAATATTCCGCCAAGTATGCCGCTGAAATCCCAGCCGCCGCCCGTTATGCCTTTGAATGTTGCTTTCAGCGCGTTTAACGCCATTGTTTTTACGATGAGCTGCCCGAAGCTTTGAAGCAGACTGCTAATGCTTTCGCCGAGGTCTGCCGCGCCGACTGCCGCTTGTCCGAATGCGTCGGACAAGCCGATTGCGAACTTTGACGCAAGTCCCTGAACCTCTGTCTGGCAGCTGTTCAATTCTTTTGTTATGTTCTTCAGATTTAAGTCCATCGCGTCTTCGTTGACTTTGCGGATTTTTTCGCCGAGCGTCTGCCACGCCGTTGAGCCGACCTCAACCTTTGACCGCATTTCTTCCAGTACGGCTATGTACTGCCGCGCCGTTTCCACGCTTGCCTGTCCGCCGAACGCCGTCTCCGCGTTGTACAGATTTTCTGCCCGCGTCAGTTTGTCTTCATCGGCTTTTTTCTGCAATTCTTTCTCGTTTTCAGCCGCTTTTTTAGTCAGTTCGGACAACGAGTCAGTCAGCATTTTAGCTTGAGCCGCCGTCAGTTTGTATTTCTCTCCGATGGCATTCAAAGCCGACTGAGCTTCGTTTATGCTGCCGTTTGCCTCAAACGCGTCCTCTACCTCGCGTATCCTCTCTGCAAGCGCGGAGCCAAATTCGCCCGTAAGGCGCGTTGCTTCGTTGTACGCTTCGGTTTTAGCCTTTGCGTCGCCGGCGGTAAGGCTGACCTTTGCAAGCGCGGCGGCGTATATATCCATTTTCTTTGCCGCGTCATTTGCGCCTGTTGCGTTGTTAAACGCAAGCTGAGCGTCTGCCAGTTTTGCCGTCCAGTCTGTAGTATCCGCTTTTG
>JAUNNW010000009.1:5424-17209 GCA_030531285.1 Synergistaceae bacterium
ATAACCCAAAAATATGGATTTGAGCCGAGAGCAAGCAACGCTTTACTTACTGCGCCGATTTTAATAACCAAATCGCCGAGTATAGCAATAACGCCGCTTACGGCTGTTGTTATCAAACCTATTTTTATTGTCTGCAAACCGCTCTCGCTGCCGAGCCATTCAATAGCTTTCTGAGCCTTCGGAGCGTAGTCGAGTGCCAGTTTCATAAGCTCTTTTCCGACAGGCTCAAGCGCGTCTTCTGCGTTTTTTTTCAGCAGCTTAAAGCTCTCGCCTGCGGTCATTGTGTCAATGGCAGCCTTTGAAAGCTGTCCGTTTGAATTTTTAAGGCTGTCAACAAGAGCGTCAATTTCAAACCGTCCCTCGCGGATAGCACTGCCGAGAGCCGCGCCGCGCCGTCCGAAATATTCAACGGCTATTCCCATCGCTTCGGAGTTTGTTTTAGCATTTTTAATGCTTGCGATAACGGAATTAAGCCCTGCTCCGAGGTCTTTTACGCCCTCTTTTTGCAGCTTTGCCATTGCCGTATTAAGCGGCATAATCATTGCGCCGGCGTTCAGACCGGCTTTTTCAAACGAAGCTATAAGCGCGATTGTCTCTTCGATAGACAGTCCCATGTTGCGGAAGGTCGCGCCTGTTCCTGAAACCTGCGCGGCAAGCTCATTCACGCCTATTCCCATTGTGTAGGAGGCTGTGTAAAGCTTGTCAAGGAAACTTGTCGCTTCGTTGGCAGACACGCCCCAGTTGTTCATAGCCTGTGTCGCAGAGGTTATAAGCTGAGAGCTGTCAACGCCCATAATTCGGGATAAATCCATAAAGGATTTTGTCGTTTCCTGCAACGCGGAGCCGGTCAGACCGAGACGGGTATTCACATCTGCCAGCGCCTGAGCGACTACCTCGTCCCCCTGTGATACCTGTTTATTTACCGCTTCAAAGTCCTTTACAAGTCCTTTGAGGGCGTCGCCTGTCGCGCCCGTTCCAGCGCGTATCTTCGCAAAAGAGCGTTCAAATTCCAAAGCTTCTTTTACGCCGATAGCTCCAAGAGCGGCGAAGGGAGCGGTCAGCGCGGCAATGTCCCTGCCTGTATTCCGCATATTCCGCCCGAAACGCTCAACCTTTTTCTCCATTTTGTTAAAGGCTTTTAAGGCTTCAGAAATATCTGCATTTATGTAATATTCAAGGTTACGCTTTGCCATTGCCGCACCGCCTTTATTTTCGTTTTGAGTAAAAATTTCTTGCTTCGGATAGGTTCATGACCGTCCCGTTGACAAATTTACCGCAGAGTTCTTCGGGCGATTTGATTTTTCCGCCGAAGACTGCGCCGATATAAAACGCAAGCTCCGCATTATGCAGGTCTATGAGATACTGCGAGTAATGCCAAGCGTGTATTCGGTCAAATACCTCGCCGAGTGTGAGCCGCCATAAATCCCGACGGCTCATGCCCAGTTCGCCGAAGCAGATTAAAAATATGTCCTGCCATTCCTTAAAGGTCAGGCAGGACTTTTTGCGTTTTTTGAGTTTTCCCTCGTCACCAAAAACGGCTCGCAGGACTCGTTAAATTCTTTGAATACTGCCGCCATTGAGGTCATAAATTCGTTGTTCTGTTTCAGGTCAACGATTTTAGTCACGTCCTCAAACGTCAGGGTGCTGTCTTCGTGGAGCAAGCCTGCCCAAAGTACGGTTATCCAAAGTTTCAGGTCAAACTTGCCCTGTCCGAGCCTGATTATGATGTCCGACAACGCTATTTCGCCGAGAGCGTCCTGCAGTTTGCATATAGCCAACGCAGGAAACGCTACACGGTATTCATTCCCTCCGAATTTTACTTTCTGCATGATACTATCCTGTCGGCTGCGCCGTATGGTCTACCGCTCCGGCTGCGACCCATGACACGCTTCTTGTAAGAGCCGCGTCAACGCCGCCGTTAGTGCCGTAGTCTGTTATCTGAATGTCAACCTTCATCTGCGGTTTGCTTGCGCCGGTTCCCTCTTCGCGGTAGTAGAGCGTGAGCGAGGTGCCGTTCGCCGCTGCTTCTTTGATGAGTTCCTGTCCGTCGTCGTCATCGTCAATGTTGAGTTCAAACGTACCCTGGCAGTCTTTGATGCCCGCGCGGTATTTCTGATTTTCGTCCTCTACGCCCGTTACTGTTATCGCCGAGCGGTTTTCATTGAGCGTCCAGCCGCTCATTCCGCCGACAGGATAGGTCGTCGGAGTCGTGCTGCTGCTTGTTGCTACTTCCGAAACAAGAAGTTTCGTGTCGCTTGTTATGAGTCTTGTCATTTGTACCAACTCCTATTCGTAGTATTTGATGGTTATTATCCCGTGCCACCAGTTAGGCTCGTCGCTGTCCTGAATAATGTCTATTCCCTCGTACATTGCCCAAGACGGCAGAGCCGCTTTAACAAGCTCCCGTATTTCAAGTATCTCTTTGCGACCGAGATATTCAGACCAAATATGCAGCGTAACTTCTATTTCGCTGCCTTTCTCAATAAGGTCGTGTGTTTCGTTCGCAGTTCCCACTTTGATATACGGGCTTTCCTGATTGTCGGGAATAACGTCTGATATTGCCGTTATTTTTGCCATAAGCGCGGCGTTGCCTGACAAAGCCGCGTAAAGAGCGTTGTATTTAGATAGGTCTGTCATTCGGCACCGCCTCTTTCATAGCATCCATAATTAAATCTGCCGCTTCCATTGCTTTAGCCTCTGCCGCAGGTTTCAGAAAAGGCTGTTCTACCACGTGCCGCGTGCCGTACTCAACAGCAAAAGCATAGTATTCTTTTGAGCCTGCCGCCTGTTTTTTGGTTTTTGTCTTCCGTAAACGCCCTGTGTTGGGGTAGTCACAGAAAACTTTTCCGCGCAGCTTAGCAGTCATTTTCGCTTTTATGCTGTTTTTAAGGGCTCCTGTACGTACGGGAACGCGTTTTTGAGCTTCGTCTTTTATGAGTTCTGCGGCTTTCTTGACTGCACCGCCAATTTTATCCGCAAGAACCCCGTCCTGCAGTCTGCGAAGCTCCTCGATGACAACCCTGTCGCCGTATGCTTTGACAGCCATTACTTTACATACTCCGTGCAGTCAAGCTGTATAAGGTGACGGGCAATGTCGGGACGGACAGCCCGAACTACGAGCGTTTGCGCGTTCCAAACAATGCGGTCGTCTTGTTTTACAGCCGTTCCGCCGTCGCGGATTGTGACGAGGTGTGAGCGGATTTCCACGTCTTTTCCGCCGATTATTCCGCCTTTTGAAGCAGGGATTTTTACCTCTGCCCAGCAGGTCAGAAAATCGGAAAATGCGACAGTCCAGCCGCCCATACCGTCCGCAGTCCGCGTCTGCCGCGAGAATGTTACCTGCTGATTAAGCTGTCCAGGATTTATCATGCCGGCACCTTCCGTCTCAGCGACAGCAGCCAGCGGAACGACAGCGGAATTTCAGCCGCCTGTTGCCCCACGGGTACGCGGTTCTCGTACATTTGAGCAATCATCAGCAAGGCGGCGTGTTTTTCAAGCGATTTGAAAGGTTCAACCTCCGCCGTTTCATCTTCCGAATAATAAACACGGTTCTGATATTCTTCTACCGCCTGAATTGCGGCGAGTATCAATGCTGAAATATAAGCGTCTTCCGTGTCATGCGTTACTCTCAGATGAGCCTTCGCCTCGTTCAAAGTGATTGGAATTTCCATATAATCACCGCCGTTTCAAAAAGAAACGGGGAGATAATCTCCCCGTCCTTTAAGGTCTCTTGTAGAGGTCTGTTTGTACAAGCGTTGCGGCAAGAGCGGTGCCGGTTGCGTGAGTGCCGGAAAAATCGGCAAGCAGCTTCAGGTAACGCTTATTGCCGATGTATTTTATCGCTTCAACCGTAGCGGTTGCGTGAGCCGCCGTGAGTGCCGCGACAATGCCGTCCGTGATTTCAGCCGCGCCGGCAATGTCTGCCGTTTTGACCGCCTCATAGTTTGAGTTGTCGTCGGAATGCGTGAGGACGAACTCAATTTTGTTGCTCGTATCAAAGGTGATGCCGCCCGCTCCGAGTTCAAGGATAATTGTCGCGTCCCTGCCGCCAACGAGGTCAAGCGCGACGGGCGTGGTGTCAGCGGAATAAAGCGCCGGAGCGATAACCTGAAGAAGTTTTACGTCTTTTGCGAACATAATTTATTCCTCCCGTTCTATGCTGAGACTTTGAGCATTTTGACGGCCTGCGTGTCAAGCGCCATGCCGCCGACGCGTTTTGTTGCATAGAAGCCGACGTACGGCTTGTTGGTGAGTTCGTCGCGAACGACGCGGAGTCCGACGCGGTCGCAGATTTTGTACGCTCTGCGGAAGTCGCCGAACATAACGACGAGGGCGTTAGCCGCAACGTCTGCCATGTCGTGGTTGACAACGTACGGATAACCGAGGATTGTACTCGGCGCGCCTGCTTCAAGTCCAGGACGCCAGATGTAGTTGCCCTGTCCGTCTTTGACCTGACGGAAGGCAGAGAGTACGTTGGCGTTCATCATCCATCTTGCGTTGGCAAGATAGCCGGCTTTAACCGCCGCTATGAGCTTGATAAGTCCGTCGCCGGGGTTCGTGCCAAGTGTTGACGCGTTGCCGGTCGTGACGTGTTCAAACGTGCCATAGGCGCGTGTTGCGTCTGCCGTAGCTGCGGTCGGGTAAGCGAGAATACCTTTCGGTTTGTTGCTTCCGTCGCCTGCCGTGAATGCGGCGTTTTCTTTGAATGCGAAGGCGTTTGCGATTTCAGCCTGCAGCCATGCTTCAACGTTAAGGAACGCGTCGTCAAGCATACGCTGTGTCGCTTCGGGATAAGCCATGATTTCGCCGAATACCGGCTTGACGCTGGCAAGTGCCGGAGCGTTTGTTTTGCCGCGCGGTTCCGTCTCGCCGACCCACTGCGCGGCTGCGCCGCTTGTACGGACAGGGAATGCCACGTCTTCGGTTTCAACCGAGATAACGTCGCAGACCTGACGCATCGGGTTTGCATCAAGTTCCATCTCATAGATGGAGCGGTTGATTTCGCTCGGTACGAGATAGCCGCCGTCCGCGCCGATGAGCGTGTTGAGCGATTTAAGCTCTTCGTCTCTGAGTACGGCGTCCGCGCCTTTTCTGAGGAAAAGTCCGAAGGCTTTTTTGTCGAGGGACTGCTTTTCGTCCTCGGGTTTTGCCTGACGGTTCATTTTCGCTTCAAGTTCGCCCTTTGCCGTTTCAAGTTCCGTCATTTTCGCGCTGAGGGCTTCAAGGTTTGCTTTCAGCTCGCCTGCGTCCGCACCTTTTTCAATCGCTGAAAGACGCTCGTCGTTTTTCTGTTTGAAAAGCTCAAACGCGCTGGCGATTTCGGTGATTTTCTGTTTGATTTCTTCCATAATGCCTCATCCTTTCAAGATTTGGAGTAGTTTGTCCGCGGCTTTTGCCGCGTCTGTTGTATTGTCGTCTGAATCCCTCAGACGCTCTTTAAGCGTAGAGATAAGCGTTTTAGCTTCGCCGTGAGAAAATCCTGCCTCCCGCAGTTTTTCTTCAATTTCTCTTACGCTCATTTCCTTTATTGCTTTAACGCCCGTAACTTCTGCGAAACTGTCCGCAGGGAATGTTACAAGCGAGATTTCCCACAGGTCTATTTCCGTCAGCCTGCGGATTACGCCGTATTTTGCTTCGCTGTTTTTTTCGGTTTCCCATTTGATTGCCACGTAACCGATAGACAGTCCTTTTATCGCGCCTGCTTTCAGCAGTTCGTATGCTTCCGTAGCTTTCGCGACCTTGCCGACAAGCAGCCTGCCTTTGACGTAAAGTCCGTTGTCGTCCTCTTTCAATTCGGAAATAACGCCGACAGGCTCTGACGCGTCATGCTGCCAAAGCAGCGCGGGCGTTTTCTCTTTTATCGTTTCCGCAAAAGCTCCCTGCTGTATTGTGTCGTCATAAGCGTCGATATTTCCGAACGTTGACGCGTATCCCTCAAATTCTCCGGCTTCGCTGACCGCTTTTATCTCAAGGTTAAAATTCTTTGTCTCTTTATTCTTCATCTTCTTTGCCTCCTTCTTCTTCCGGCTGTTTGCCGTTGCTTGCCATGTTGAGCGGTGTTAAAAATTCGTCTCCGCCTTCGCGAGGGTTAAAATCTTCCAAGGCTCGGACTTCGTTTGCCGACATAAAGCCGCTCATTATCGCCGTGTTGTAAGACTGATAGCGGCTTGCCATGTCGCCCCGCATAAGTCCTTCAACAGACAGCTTGACGTAAACGTTCGGGTCGTCTATGAGGTATTTCTGTATGCAGTTTTCCCAACGTTTTATCCACGGAAGAAGCGAATACTGGACAAACGCAATTGACATTTGCTCAATTCCGCTGCCCCAAGACGTGGATTTTTCAGTTGATTGAATCATGTGAAGCGGAACGCGATATATTCGCGCTATTTCTTCCACGCTGAAACGCCGTCCCTCTATAAATTGCATATCGGCGTTTGACAAAGATATAGCCGCGTATTTTGCTCCGTCTTCCAAAATTGCCGTTTTTCCGGCGTTTGTTCCGCTGTAATTTGCTTCCCAGCTCTCTTTAAGCCGGTCGTATGCTTCCTGTCCGAGAGCGTTCGGGTATTCTATTACGCCGGAGGGTCTTCCGCCGCTTTTGAACATTCGGCTTGAATATCTGAGCGACGCCAATGCGTTGCCGACAGTTTCTCGCTGCCAGCCGACAGGGGATATACCCTGAAAGCCGTCAATGGTGCGGTATTTCAGGTGCAGAACGTCTCTCTGCGTCAGCACCCTGTAACCTTTTGCCTTTGTCGTGACTTGGTATTCCACGCTCCAGTCCGCATTCTGCTTGACCGCTACCCATTGCGGAAGCAGAGGGAGCAGTTCGCGCGGCGTTCCGGCGTTGTCCCTGACAATTTCCGCGTAACAGTTCCCCGTCAGGCAGAGGTGCTGTGTCAGCATTTCGCGGAATTCCTGCGAGGTCTGCCATTCGTTCGGGCGTTTTGTCAGCAGCTTGACGACAGGGGAGCGTGTTTCGGGGACGCTTCCGTTGTCCGTCTGCCGTTTGACCCTCACGGGCAGCTGTCCTATTGTCTCGGAGATAAGTCCGACGCAGGCGTAAACCGCGCTGACCGCCATTGAGGTCTGAGCATTGACATTTTCGCCGCTTTCGGTTGCCGCGCCCTGCATTTCGGCGAGAAAATCCAAAATTGAAACGTCTTTTTTCGCCTGTGTTCCGAATATTTTTTTGAAGCGTTCAAACAAACCAACCACCTCATATCGTTAAAAGTCCGTGATTTTTATACGCGTTTTTCTTTTCCGGCTCTGCGTCAATGCGGCTGTACGCCATTATTGCCGCTATTATGCCGTCTATTTTGCGGCGTTTGACCTTTGCCGCTTTGTCAAGTTTCTCGTTTCCGGCAGGGTCGGTTACAACCTCGCAGTTTGTTATCATCCAGTTGCTGACAGGGTTGTTGTTGTGGTGAAATTGCCCGCTCAATATCAGCCGTTTAAGCCCTTTTGTCGGCGGCGACATTGACAGAAAACCCTGCCGCATGTCAATACAGCGTATTCCTTCCGCTATAAGATGATTTGTCAGCTGCGTTGCGTTGTAAGGGTCTTCCGCCATTTCTACAACGTCGTATTTTTTGGACAGTTCTTTCAAATCTTCTTCTATGTAGTCATAATCTATCGACTTGCCTGGCGTTAAGGTTATGTAACCGTCTTTTGCCCAAAGGTCGTACGGCACGCGGTCTCGCCTGCAGCGTTCTTCTATGTCGTCTTCGGGCAGATAGTACCGCCATAAGGCTTTAACGCTTCCGTCTTCCTGCGGGAACACGGCGCAGACGCTTGAAAGGTCGTTGACGCTCGACAAGTCCATTCCCACGTAGCACGTCTGCCCGAGCAGGTCGTTTTTGTCAAATTTACCCGCCGATTTCTGCCAGTCCTCAAACGTTATCCAGCCTTCAAACGATGCCGTCCACTGGTTCATGCGAAGCCTCAGGAAGGCGTTTTTTGACGCTGCCGAGTTTTTAGCCTTCGTGCAGCGGTCTTGTATTTCGTCAATGTCAAGCGATGCTCCGAGAGACGGGTTCGCTTTTATCCACACATCGGGATTTGTCCAGTCGTCGCCGTCGTCAAGCGTGAAAATCGCACCGAACACCGTCTCGTCCTGTATAACGCCCGTGAGTATGTTTTCCACGTACTCGTGCATTTCGCGACAGACGCTTTCGCGCGATATTCCGGCGGTCGTAATTATAAAAATCAGCGGCTGCTGTCTTGCGCCTGTCGCCGTGTCTATAACGTCGTACAGTTCGCGGTTGCGGTGAGCGTGAAACTCATCGATTATCGCGGCTGAAACATTCAAACCGTCAAGCGTGTTGTAGTCGGAGCTCAGCGGCTGAAATTTTGACACCGTGTCTTCAACGACAATACTGTCTTTGTAAATCTGGGCGTACTGTTTCAGGTGCAGGCTGGATTTAACCATCTGCTTTGCCGCTGTGTGGACGATTTTTGCCTGTTCTCTCTGTGTTGCGACGCTGTACACTTCCGCCGCCGCTTCGCCGTCCATATCAAGCATGTACAAGCCGACGCCGCCGGCAAGAAAGGATTTGCCGTTTTTTCGCGCAACTTCCAAATAAGCGGTGCGGAAGCGGCGCAGTCCCGTCTTTTTAACCTTCCAGCCGAACAGGATATATAAAACCGCCTGCTGCCAAGGCAGTAAAATAAAGCGGTCGCCTGCCCATTTCCCTTTATAATGCTTGTATTCGTAGAACGTATGCAGCACCCGTTCAGCGGCTTTTTTGTCAAAATAATAATCGTCTTTTAGCCGCGTCAGGTCGTCTTTGTGCCGTTCTATTGCTTTTTTCACCCACTTGCAGCAGACGATTTTACCTGCGAGTACGTCTTTTATGTATTTCTCGGCAACTTTAACGCTGTTTTCCGCCGGAAGTATGGCGGTCTTCCCACTGTTCGCGCCTTGTCTTGTCATACCAGTCTTCCTCTTCCGCAGGCCTTGCCGCCGCGCTGAGCGGCTGCGTTACGCCGCGTTTTGACGCCGGCGTGAGTCCGAATTCCCGCTCAATTTTCAGCAGCTGTTCGGCGCAGTCGCGCGATATTCTCCACGAAGGGTTGTAGCATTCGTTGGTTGTTCCCTTGTGCAGTATCATTCCGCGCTCCTTTATGTCTCTCTCGGCTTCCATATACTTGCGGTAGATGCTTTCGTACCGTAAAAATGTCAGCCTGTCGGACATTTGAACGACGCCGCAGCGGCTGAGGTTCTCCCACAGCATTTTTGGCTGCGGAATTGCTTCATAATCGCAAATTTCAGCCGTTTTTTCGGTCGTTTTTGTTGTTTTTTTGGTCGTTTTATGACTTTTTCCCGTCAAGGCTTTAATAGCCTCCGGCTTAGTCGGTCTGCCTGCCGGCATGATTTTTCCCCTCTCTTCAATTACCCTTTTTTGAGCGAATTTCGGGGAAGCGTGTGTGTATGTCCCCGCCCGCTGTTTTGAGGTCGCCCGTGGACTTTTAAGCCCCCCTGCCCCCACAGCGTTTTTTCTTCTCTTCCGCCGTCTTTTCCGCGTGACAGTAGCGACAGAGCGACTGCAAATTCTCCGTGTCCGTCCTGCTTCCGCCGTCTTTAATCTCCCGTATGTGGTCGACAACGGCAGCCTCAACGATAACGCCGCGTCTCAGACATTGCTCGCAAAGCGGATGCCTGTGTATGTATGCCGCCCGTATCTTCCGCCATTGTGACGTGTTATAAAAAGCGTGACGTTCAGGACGGACGTATCCGCTGTCTGTACTCGTATGCAGAGGCTTATGTACGGAGCAGTATCTCTCTTCCGCTTCTATTGCTCTCTGACACCCTGGATGATTGCATATTTTTAACGCTCTTCCGCCCACCGTGCCA
Organism: Synergistaceae bacterium; assembly: GCA_030531285.1. Taxonomy (GTDB): domain Bacteria; phylum Synergistota; class Synergistia; order Synergistales; family Synergistaceae; genus Equadaptatus. Next base: position 15,281 of record JAUNNW010000009.1, read on the forward strand.
CTACCTTTCGTCATTCGGTAAAGTTATCCCACTTGCGTAACCTTTGCCGTATTTTGCCGTTCTATGCCCTCTCGCAAGAAAAATGCCCGAGGTAAAACACGTTGCAGAGTCAACGCCAAAACCCTCGGGCTTCAAGGAGAGTGCAATCAACGCGGTATTGCCGCGTAACTGCCAAATAAATTAAACCGTTTCTGTTATTCTGTTCAGCGTTTTATGGTTAAACGCCGTAGTTTAACAATAAAACCGCCCGTATTTGTGAACTCTCACATACGAGCGGTTTATTTTTGCGTTACTTTCTGTTTGCTTTCAGTCTCTTGTCGTTTGCTTTCAGGTCGTCAAGGTCGGACTTAAGAATAAACTTGCCTTTGATTATATCCAGTCGTCCGTACCGCTCCGCCTGCCAGATTGCTTGGCGCGACATTCCTGTATATTCTGCCGCTTCAGCCGGAGTAAAAACATTCTCGGCGACCCATTCAATCTGTTTGTCTCGTTCGGATTTTCTCATTGTCGCACCCCGCAAGCAAAAGGAGCAGCGATACAACCGACAAAGCGATTGCGAGCCAGTACAGCCAGCCGTACGTCAAATTAAAATCATTGAGCCAGCCGTACGTCAGAAGCAGTGCCAGTGATGAAACGTCTGAAACAACTTCGCGTGTAAAAAACCTCTTGACCATTTTGCTGAAATAGGCGATAATTCTCGGTGGGGTGTGGGTCACCCCACCGAGTTTCGGTCTTACCGCTTCTTGAACCTTTGGATTGCTTTTCTTATCAGCTGTGAAATTCTCTCAGTTTTTTCAATCGCTGTAAGGATTAGCACCACGGTCGCAAGAAGCTCTTTTTTATCGCCCATCTCCCCACCTCCTTTCTACGTTTTCTATTGTAGCACTTTTTTTCTAATTGTCAACAGAAAAACGAGAAAAAGGCAGGATTTTTTAATATTTTTTTGTTGTTTTTTTAGTCGAAATATTTGCCTGTTTTTTCATTAATTGCTTTTTCGCCTGTTAAATTCTGCCAACGGCGAACTATAACATCTGCATACTGCGGGTCGATTTCCATTGTATAACATTTCCTGTCTATTTGTTCACAGGCGATTAGAGTACTACCCGAACCGCCAAACAGGTCGTAAAAATATTCAGCGTTCGGATGCCGCTGATATATCGCGCAAACGATAGAAAACGCTATATCGCGCTTTGAACCCTGATAAGGCAGTCCGAGCCGTTTACGCAGCCGCTTCGGTATCTCAGGCATTCTTAAACGCTTTCTTTTCGTTGACGTGTCCGCAGCACGGGCACTTCAAGAGCTCTGTTTCGCTGTCGCCTGCGTCTTCGCTGATTTCAGTTTCCCCGTTCCACCCTTCAAGGTCAAACAGATTTTCAATTTCAGCGTCTGTCCACCCTGCAACGTCCGGCTCAGGTCCCAAGTCCTGCAATACGTCTTTCAGCACCGCAAAGTCCCATTCGCCAAGTTCAGCCGTTCTGTTGTCGGTCAAAGCGATTTTCGCCGCCTCTTTGTTATTGCAGTCAATATAAACCACCTGCGCCGTATCCCAGCCGAGCTGCTTCATCGCTTCGTACCGCCCGTTGCCGACAAGAATTTTTCCCGTCTGCCTCTGAACGATAAGCGGCGCGTATTGTTCGTGAGCTTCAAGCGACCGCTTGATTTCCTCAATGTTGCGTTCATCGTGCCGGCGTGCATTCTTCGCGTCAGGCTTAATGTCATACATTGAGACCTTCATAATCTGCAAATTTCTCAAAGCCTTATCTCTCCCTCGGCCGCGCAGACAAAAACAGAGAGCCTGCCTTCGCAAGCCCTCTGCACTCTGTACGTGCCGTTGTTTTTGCGCTGTTCGTCCAGCCTACTTAATTATACACAACCGGCAGAACAAAACAAGGAACAAAATCAGGAACAAAAATCGGAAGTAAAACGGAA
>JAUNNW010000126.1 GCA_030531285.1 Synergistaceae bacterium
TCAGCTTCGCACGCTCTCATGGCTTCAAGCGTCCTTGAAAGCAGTTCGTCAAGCTCCCAGCCGAGCATTTCAGCACCCTGGCGTATTACGTCGCGCGAACAGCCTGCCGCAAAAGATTTGTCTTTGAATTTCTTTTTGAGACTTTTCAGTTCCATGTCCTGCACCGATTTTGACGGGCGCATAAGGGCGGCGGCGCCGATCAAGCCTGTAAGTTCGTCCGCGGCAAAGAGAATTTTTTCCATAAGCAGTTCAGGCCTAACGTCGCTGCAAAGTCCGTATCCGTGGCTGCACACCGCATGTATCACATCGTCGCCCGCGCCTGCTTCGCGCAGCATTTCCGGCGCTTTCTGACAGTGCTGCTCAGGATAGAGCTCAAAATCAACATCGTGGAGCATGCCGATTATTTCCCAGTATTCTGCGTCTTCTCCCGCTTCCAGCGCAAATTGTTTCATTACCTTGCCGACCGTCAGTGCGTGCTGAAGATGGAATTTGTCCTTATTGTACTTTTTTACCGTTTCCCATGCCTGTTCCTTCGTAATTGAGCCGTTCACAGCAAAAACCTCCGTATGTTGAATTTTGTCGCTCGAATAATTATAAGCGTTTTTTTCGAAGTTTTGTTATATAATTGTTCCGCAGGGATGTGATAACTATGGAGAAAAAACAGATTTCCGGCCTCGAACTGCTCAAGCTCACGACCGACAAGGGCGAGACAAGCTACGGCGCAGACCAGAAATGGTTCTTCGGGCCTGTTAAGCAGCGTTCAGGCTGCGGACCCGCAACCGCCGCAAACATTTTTTATTATATTGACAGGAAAAAAGAGCCGGAAAAACCTCCCATGGCTTTTCGTTTCTTCAGAATTTTCCTTGAAAGAATGTGGGGCATCGTCACTCCAACGCGCCACGGCATCCCCGAAGCAAGAATGCTTGCAACGCGCATAAAGAATTATGCCAGCCTGAGGCATTACCACGTTGACGTAAAATCAATGGAAATTCCTGAAAATCCATCCGAAAGGCCGCATATTTCAGAAGCATTCAGAATGCTTTTTGAAGCAATAGACAACGATGTTCCCGCCGCATTCCTGAATCTTGAGAACACGTCCTGCCCCGATCTTGATACGTGGCATTGGGTAACGGTAATCGGAATTGACTGCGACAATGCAGGCTTTGCACGCGTTACCTTCCTTGACAACGGCAGCGTAAAATATTTTGACCTCGCTCACTGGTGGACACAGGGCAAAGGAGCAGGCGGAATCGTTACCGTTATCCCCAAAAACGACCGGAGATTCTGGTAATTTTTCTCTCTGCCAACACGTTCAAAAGTTATTTACGGAAATTTATTACCGCACACAGCAATCTATAAAAAGCGTTGTCGTTCTATTTACTCTCCGTATTTTCGTAAATTTTTCTTGCAAGGTAGAGAAACGGCGTATCAGCAAGGCTTGTTACGCAGAAGAACGCAAATGAGGAAAAAATTATCTGAACAAGCGTTCCTCCCCCGTAGACACCGTAAAAAGCCCCGAGCGTGAACAGCACGGAGTTGAGCAGCTGCGCTGCCATAGTTGAAAAATTATTGCGAAGCCACAGGAAACGTCTGCGGGTTCCGCACAGTTTTGTCGTAAAATTCCACCAGAGATGGTAGCACCAAACATCGAATAACTGCACAACGGCGTAGACGGCAAGACTTGCCGCGAGAACCCTCGGCGTTCGCGAGAACACCGCGCGGAATTCCTCCGCTTTGCAGCCCGGCAGCGTTTCATAAAATCTCCACGAGAAGGAAACGGCAAAGAAAATCGCCGCCGACAGTACACCGAGCAGAACCGCTTTCTGCGCCTCCCGTTTGCCGTACAGCTCGCTCAGAATGTCTGTAACGAGAAACGTGGAGGCAAACAGCACGTTGCCGAGCGTCATATCAATCCCGAACGCCCGGACAAGCAGCAGAACCTCAATGTTGGCAAGAACTGTCGCCGCCGACATCCACATGTAAAGTCCCTGTCTGCCGAGAAATCTGAAGCAGAGCAGAACGAGCGCAAACAATACCGGTATCGTTGAAACAAGCAAAATTTCGTTCGTCATTTTGCAGCCCCGTCAAAGGTCAGCCTCATTTTGTACCAAACTGCGCCGCCGTGCACAGATTCCGAAACGCCTTCGCTGACGAAGCCGAATTTTTCGTAATAGTGCAGCAGCCTGTCCTTGCAGGTAAGTACAAGCCCTTTCCTTCCCTGAGCCCTCGCGTCTTCGACCGCGCGGCGCAGCAGCATTGCCGCACAGCCTTTTCTGCGGTATGCGGGAATAGTATTGACGCCGAAAAGCATCTGCCACGCGCCTTTTTCGTCGTGCAGCGAAGCATCTTCGTACAGGTCGTCGGTCAGCTCGCTTCTGTCAGTCACCATGCCGTCAACAAAAGAAACGAGCTTTTCGTCGTCAAAAAGCAGCCAAAAATGCCGCGGATAATATTTCAGCCTTGCTTCAAGGTTCCCGCGCGTTGCGGCTTCTTCAGGCGGGAAACATTCCGCTTCGACCGCCGAAACGGCGTCAAGATCCGTAATTTCTGCGTATCTTATTTCCATTTTTCACACCTCGAATAAAAAACGGCCGCACTGCGACCGAAGAAACCGGCATAAGCCGGATTTTCCCGTAGTTTTGTTTAAGGACAGGAGGGTCGCGAACTGTCCGTCATGCTTTTATAAATTATAACACAGCTGAAAATCGAAACAGCATCAGTTTTGACTGAAACTCTTTCCCTCTTTCACACGGCTTTCATTCGGAACCGGCGTCTCTTTCAGCTTTTCCGACATCAGTCTGTACAATTTCTGCGGCAAAACGACTTCGCCTTTCACAACCGCGTCCCTCAGACGCAGCCTTTCGCGTTCCAGCCTTCTGAACAGCCGTTCGTCCCAAAGTCTCGTTTCCATGCAGCTGCCGACAGCCCTGCGAAACTCAAGCCACAGCGCGTCGTTTTCGTAGACAAGCTCCAGATTGTCAAGAAACAGCGTTTTCGCGCTTTTTGCCAAGCTTAAAGGGCTCCGAACTTCTCAAGAATTTTAAGTCCCGCCGCGCATGCAGGGCAGTCACAGTACTGTCCGCCTGCTGCTTTGAGCTCTGCCATGTGCTTTTGATAAATCTTCTGCTGTTCTTCGCCGAAAATTTCAGCCGCCTGCGGTGAATTGAAGAAAGCAATTACTTCGTCCACCGGCAGTACATCTTCTTTCAGCTCGGCAATCAGCTTTGCCGTCGTTTCGGCTTCGCGTTTCGTGCCTTCGTCGGCAAGCCACTGCTGTGCAAGCGCTTTCAGCTCCGCACAGCAGCTCGGCGCGTTGACAAGTTCAGTTACAAGTTCCTTCATTTTCGTTCCCTCCGTCAAAGTTTTTCTATTGCCTTAATTAAAGCCTCAGCCTAATATCCTGTTTTTCTGTTGACAACACGGTCAGCGGGCTCGCCCTTAAGCCAGTGCGCAACGTTGTTTGAAGTAATTTCGGCAACGTTGTCAAAGGTCTTTTCAAGGAAGAACCAGCCTGCAATGTGCGGGGTGATTACAACGTTGTCCATTGTCCAAAGCTC
>JAUNNW010000010.1 GCA_030531285.1 Synergistaceae bacterium
AGGATTTCCTCGGCATTAACGATCCTTTGCAGCTTGCGGAGGCAACAGCGATTATGCGCAGAAGGATAGTGCGCGGCTGGCTGCTTAAGGGCGTTCGCTGCGCGGATCCTGACAGCATTTGGATCGGTCCCAGGGTTGAGCTTGAAGAAGATATTTTTATTGCGCCGTTCGTGCAGCTTTACGGCGTTTCCAAGGTAGAGCACGGCAGCAGGATAGGGAGCTTTACGGTATTGAGAAATTCTTCCGTCGGCAGCGATACGAATATTGTCGGCAATGTCAGAATGGACGACAGCAGCGTGGGAAATAAATGCAGCGTAGGTCCTTTCGTGTTTATGAGAAACAATACGCGGCTTGACGATACGGCACTTGCTGGACGCTACGTTGAGATTAAGAACAGCCACGTTTCATCCGGTGCAAAGGTGCCTCATCTTTCCTATATAGGCGACGCTGAAATAGGAGAAAATACAAATATAGGCGCAGGCACGATTACGTGCAATTATGACGGACATGACAAGAGTCCGACAACGATAGGCAGCAACTGCCTGATAGGCAGCGACACGATGATTGTTGCCCCCGTGGTTATAGGTAACAAGGTTTCGACGGCTGCTGGTTCCGTTATTACAGAGGATATTCCTGACGAGGCTCTCGGGGTTGGAAGAGCCCGCCAGAAAAATATCACGGGATGGAGATCCCGCTTGGAAAACGCATGGAAAAACAAGGGAGGAAACAAGTAATGGCTGACCAGGCACTGTCAATCAAGGTGTTCTCGGGTTCCGCTCACAAGGCTTTTGCAGACAGCGTATGTATGAATTTGGGAATACCGGTTTCAGCATCAAAACTTTTCAGATTTTCAGATCAGGAAATTGGCGTTTCTGTTGAGGAGAGCGTAAGAGGCACTGATGTTTATATCGTACAGCCAACCTGCGAACCTGCCAACGAACGCCTTATGGAGCTTTTCATTATGATTGATGCGCTCAGAAGAGCGTCAGCTTACAGAATTAACGTTGTAATGCCGTATTTCGGCTATGCGCGTCAGGACAGAAAAACCCGCGCACGCGAACCGATTACTGCAAAACTTATGGCAAATCTTATTCAGAAAGCCGGAGCAGACAGGGTTATATCTGCAGATCTCCATGCGGGCCAGATTCAGGGTTTCTTTGATATTCCCGTTGACCATCTCACCGGAATTCCTCTTCTTGCTTCTTATTTCTGCAACACGCTCAAAAATCAGGTTGAAGAAGGCAACCTCATCGTTGTTTCCCCGGACATCGGAGGAGTTGCAAGAGCCAGAAAATTCGCAACGCAGCTCGGACACAACACGGAACTGGCAATCGTTGACAAACGCCGCTCACACGAAATCGCAAACCTTTGCGAGGTAATGGAGATTATCGGAGATGTTAAAGGAAAGACAGCCGTTCTCGTTGATGATATAATAGACACGGCGGGCACGATGTGCAAAGCGGCGGCAGCCATTAAAGAGAGAGGTGCAACGGAAGTATATGCCTGCGCAACACACGGCGTTCTCTCTGGGCCGGCTATCGACCGTATCCGCGAATCAGTGCTGAAGGAACTTATAATTACGGATACTATTCCGCTTCCTGAGGAAAAGAAACTTGACAAAATTGAGGTTCTCTCAATAGCCCCTCTGTTTGCGGAAGTAATCAGAAGAGTTCATTCGGAAGAATCCGTAAGTATTCTGTTCCGTTAGAATAAATCTAAAGGCAAATTATTTTAGGAGGAAACAATTATGGCAGCTAAAAGAAAAATGAACCAGAAATTTGACTTTACTAAGAGAACTGCTACGGGCAAAGGCGTTTGCAGAAAAATACGTTCCAAAAACGTGCTTCCTGTGGTGCTTTACGGACCGGATTTCAAAGAGGGACTGGCCGGAACGGTTGACGCAAAATCAATTTCAGCAATAGCGAACAGCCCGTTCCACGAAACGACGGTTGTTACCCTCGTTATGGAAGACGGAAGTTCATATCAGGCTCTTCTCAGAGATATACAGCGTCATCCGCTTACACAGCAGCTTCGCCATATCGACTTCTATGAAGTCATAGCCGGACACAAAATTAAGGTTGAAATTCCTGTAAAGGCAATTAACAAAGACATCTGCAAAGGCATTAAAGAAGGCGGCGTACTCGAAACAGCGGCACGCAATGTTGAAATCGAAGTCGAACCTGCAAACATTCCTGAAGACATCATCGTCGACCTTGCAGAGCTCGAACTTGGTGCAGAAGTATTTGTCAAAGATCTTCAGGTTCCCGAAGGCATTACCTTCATTACCGATGCTGAACAGCTTATCTTCCATATTGTAACACCGAAATCAATGGTATCGGCTGAAGAAGAAACGGAAGAACCCAAAGAAGTAGAAGTAGTAGCCAAGGGTAAGAAAGAAGAGGCATAGTCCTTATTTTACAGGACTCTGAGTAAATATGAAGCTCATCGTCGGACTTGGCAATCCCGGGGTTGAGTATGCATGGACGCGGCATAATTCCGGCTGGCTGATGCTTGACGGATTTCTGTCGCGCCTTTCGCTTTCAGCACCTCGGAACAAATTTCGCGGCGATTTCTGGGGACCGGTGCTTCACCTCGGTGAAAGACTGTCCTTTCTGAAACCTCATACATACATGAATCTCAGCGGTCTTTCCGTGCTTGAGGCAGTAAATTATCAGAACATAGAACCGCAGGACGTTCTGGTGATCTTTGATGACGTATCTCTGCCGGTTGGAAAACTGAGAATGAGAGAAAAAGGCAGTGCAGGCGGACAGAACGGAATGAAATCCATAATTGCCGCCTTGAATACGCTTGAAATTCCGCGTCTCCGCGTTGGCATAGGTATGCCTAAAAGCAGGGGAGACATGGCGGAATGGGTGTTGGGAACAATTCCGAAAAAACAGCGCGATATTTACGACAAGCTTAACGATGCCGCTTGGAGCGCTGTCGAGCTTTGGATAAAGGGCGACGTACAGAACGCAATGAACAGGATTAACGGCATTTCTTTTGAAGAAGAGTTTTTAAACGACTGATTTGTTTTTCAAATTTATGGCTTACGGCAGTATCTTGAATTCTTCCACCATATTTTCCGCTGACTCACGGCTGTGGAACGTCAGCGCGGCGGTGCATATCCCCTCGGAAGGAGCTCTGCGCTGCTGGATGTGTAGAGACGCTGACGCGCCTCTGCTTGTGCTTTTCCCTGACTCACGGAGGGCAAGGGATTTTGTCTGCGATGCAAAAGAGCTGAAACTGTTCAAAAATCCTGAGGTGCTTCCCGAGTTCGTTTTTACCGATGAAGACACGCAGAACACTGCTTCCAGCGCCAAAAGAGGCTCCGTTATGTCGCGTTTTAAGAGCGGGGCAACTGACGTACTTGTGTCAACTCCGTCAGCCCTTACTGCGCCGTTTCTGCTCGGAGGGGACAATTTTGAGCTTGCCTGCGGTGAAACCGTTGACAGACGGCAGCTTGTTGCGTGGCTTGAAGGCAAAGGCTACGAACGGTGTGATCTTGTATGGTCTCCGGGGCAGTTTGCCCTGCGAGGCAGCATCGTTGACGTATTCAGTCCGTCGGACAGTTATCCGATGCGCATTGAATTTTTTGATGACGAAATTGAAAGTTTGAGACGCTTCGTGTCCGATACGCAGAAAAGTCTCGGAACAGTACCGTATGCAGCACTGCAGGGACTTAACGGCAGCGATTCCGCAAAGTTTTACGAGATGTTTCCGGCGAATATGAAGGTAATGTATTTTGACCCCGCTGCGCTTGATTTCGCCGCAGAAAACGACGAATGGCTCAGAAGCAATCTGGCAGCCGATGCAGGTATGGATATTTCTGACTGGCCTCTTTGGCAGGGCGTCAGACAGTGTCTGTCAAAATACGGGCAGCTTCGCGCTGTGCGCGATATTGACAAAGCAGACGTGCGTATTGACGTCGTGCCATTCCCATATTTCAGGGGAAAAAACGCGGAGCTGAACGCGTTTTGTTCAAATCTCGCTAAGGAAGGCTTTAAAATAACCGCCTTTTCAGACACCGAAGCAAACATAAACTGGGCGGAAAAGTGCGGTTATCAGACACAAAGAGGCCTGCTTTCGGGCGGTTTTGTCGACCGAAGCAGCAAAATAGCGGTTATTACAGACGTTGAACTGTCCGGAATGTCAATCCGTTCCGGAGGCGCGGAAAAAAGAGCGCCCAAAGACTGGGGAGAGGCTTTGTGTATAGGACAGTGGGTAACACATGAGGACTACGGATTGGCGCACTATGCCGGGAGTCAGCTTGTGGAAACGCCGTCAGGTCTTCAGGAATACATTGCACTTAATTTCGCAAATGAACAGAGACTTCTCGTGCCTCTGATGCAGTTTTACAAGATTTCGCCGTACGTTCCCTACCCAGGGGAAGAACCGGCTGCCGATACGTTGCGCGGAACACGTTGGAAAAAATCCTCAGAGGAAGCGCGCGAAGTAGCTGCGCAGGCGGCTAAGGATTTGTCTGAAATATACGCAAAGCGCAAGCTGAGCAGCGGTTATAAATTTGAACCTCACAGAGACATGATGAAGGAACTGGAGGACGGTTTCAGTTACACAGAAACAGCAGACCAACTCAAAGCAATAAACGACGTAATCTGCGACATGGAATCGGCAGCTCCTATGGATAGGCTGCTCGTCGGCGACGTCGGCTTCGGCAAAACAGAAGTGGCCCTGCGAGCTGCGGGGGAGGCGGCTTTCTGCGGGAAGCAGACTGCGCTGCTTGTCCCCACGACCCTGCTCGCAAGTCAGCATTATCAGACGTTTGTGTCGCGTTTTGCCTCGCTTCCGGTACGCGTTGAAGTAATTTCAAGATTTGTGCCAGCAAAAAAACAGGAAGAGATTCTCAAAGACCTCACGGACGGCAAGGTTGATATACTTATAGGTACACACAGGCTGTTAAGCGGTGACGTAACCTTTAAAAATCTGGGGCTGCTTATAGTGGACGAAGAACACCGTTTCGGTGTTCTGCACAAGGAAAAGCTGAAAAAGCTTACCCCCGGTGTTGACGTGCTTATGCTTTCCGCAACTCCTATTCCGCGCTCTCTGTCGCTTTCGCTGAGCGGTCTTCGTGACATATCGCTGCTTGAAACGCCGCCGCAAAAAAGGCTGCCGGTTATCACGGTTGTTCGCCGCTGGTCGGAGGAACTGCTGAAAAGCGCAGTATATCGCGAAAAAAACAGGGGCGGTCAGATATTTTTCATTCACAACAGAATAAAGGATATTCAGGAACAGGCAGTTATGCTTAAACGGCTCTTCCCGAAGCTGAACATTGCCGCAGCGCACAGCAAAACTTCGGAAGCAGAGCTTGAAAACATTATGGATAAATTTACGCGCGGTGAAATAGACATTTTACTTTGCACTACAATAGTCGAAAGCGGGCTGGACATTCCGTCGGCAAATACGATGATAGTAGACGATGCCCACGAACTTGGGATTGCGCAGATGTATCAGCTGCGGGGGCGCGTGGGACGCAGGGAAGAACAGGCATACGCTTTTTTCTTTTATCCCGATGATGTTAAGCTTTCCCGTGAAGCAGAAGAGAGACTTGACGCAATAGCCGAACTTGATGAACTCGGCGCAGGTTACAGGCTGGCACAGGCAGATCTTCAGCTGCGCGGCGGCGGGGACGTAATAGGTACGGCACAGCATGGGCACGGTATGAAAATCGGTTATCATAATTACTGCGATATGCTTTCGGAAGAAATTGCCAGGCTTAAGGGAGAAACAAGGCATTACGCAGACGTTCAGATAGCATTTCCATTGACTGTACCGCCAGAATATCTGCCTCAGGAAAATCTGCGCGTGGCTTTTTACAGGCGTATGCTGAAACTTGATTCACTTACGGAAGAGCTTGAACTTCGTGCCGAAACAGAAGACCGTTTCGGAAGAATCCCGGCTGGTGTCGATATGCTTCTTAAGCTTAACGCCGTAAGGGCTGAACTTGCCTCGTACGGCATAAACAAAATAACAATTAACAGGGATGAATGCTGTCTGTACGGAGACATTTCGGCAATACGCACCGAATTGAAGCTTCCGGTCGGATGGTTTGTAAAAGCGGACGGTTCTGTCTACGGGCACGGAGGCTGCCGCGGAATAAATGAACTGTACTCTGCAATAAATGAAACAAAACGCAACAAATCTGCTACAATAACGTAAGGAGGTCGGTGCAATGAGCGATAAGGCGAGAAACGCGGAAGAGTTTAACAGGCTGCTTGACATTATGAAAAGACTGCGTGCACCCGGCGGCTGTCCGTGGGACAGAGAGCAGAATTATCTTTCGCTCAGGCGTTACATTATAGAAGAGGCATACGAGCTTATTGAAGCAATCGAAAGCGGCGACGTAGACAATATGACCGAAGAATGCGGAGACCTTTTGCTTCAGGTTGTTTTTGTGTCAACAATAGCCGAAGAACGCCGTGATTTTGACGTATGCGACGTTATGAATTATATAAGCAGCAAGCTTGTGCGCAGACATCCTCACGTTTTCGGCGGTGTGTCCGTTGAAAACAGTGATGAAGTGCTTAAAAACTGGGAAAAGATAAAATCAACGGAGCGCAAAGAAAAGAAAAAGGATGATTCTGTCATTGCCGGAGTACCGAGGGCGCTTCCGGCTCTGCTTCGTTCCTTCAGAATACAGGAACGCGCTGCCAAGGTTGGCTTCGACTGGCCTAAAAATCATATAGAGGACGTGCTTGCCAAGGTGGACGAGGAGCTTGCCGAGGTTAAAGAAGCAATAAACTCAGGAAGCAGTGAAGCGATTGCAGACGAACTCGGCGACGTGCTTTTTATTGTCACCAATCTTGCAAGACACCTCAAGACAGACCCGGAAATTGCGCTGCATCAGGCAACTGACAAATTTGCGAGACGTTTTAGGCTCGTGGAAAAAGCGGTGCAGGAAAGCGGTAAAAATTGGGATGATTTCAGTCTTGAAGAACTGGATAATTTATGGAAAGAGGCAAAGAAGAAATTACGCGCTGAACAATAATGGCGCATGACACTAAAAGGAGAGACAGAAATGACAACCGAAGAAAAAATCCAGAAAGTAATTGATGAAAAAATAACGCCGGCGCTTCAAACGCACGGAGGAAATGTAACCTTTGAGAATTTTGACGAAGAAACCGGAATTCTCACAGTGTCGCTTATCGGTGCCTGCGGCACATGCCCGTACGCACAGGAAACGCTCCGTATGACAGTCGAAGCGGTTATTATGGAAGACGTTCCGGAGGTCAAAGAAGTACGCCGCGCATAACTGCAATGGACAAGGAACTTACACCTCTGCTTTCTCACAACGAATCGATAGTGCAGTTGCTTGCCTCGCGCGAGGAAATTTTGCGCATGGTGGAGCAGAGTTTTCCTGTCAAAATTTTTGCCCGAGGCGATTCGCTTGAAATACGCGGAGACGACAAGGAACTCACAGCCCGCATCGAAGATCTGCTTACGCAGTTCGCAGAACTGACGCTGAACGGGCAGAAGCTCAGCAGCGCTGAAATCCGCTACGGACTGCACCAAATCGGCAAAGGGGAGCGCGTTAATCTGCGCTCGCTCTACGATGACGTTATATGCGTGAGCAACAAGGGCAAACCAATACGCCCCTACACAAACGGACAGAAGGAATATATTTCCGCAATAAGGGAAAACGACATCACCTTTGCTATAGGTCCGGCTGGCACTGGCAAAACCTACCTCGCGGTTGCGCAGGCGGTTGCGTTTCTTAAATCCGGCAAAGTCAACAGGCTTATACTCGTCCGTCCAGTAGTTGAAGCGGGAGAGAAGCTCGGCTATCTTCCGGGCGGACTGAATGATAAGGTTGAGCCGTATCTGCGCCCGATTTACGATGCTTTTTACAATTTGATACCGGCTGAAAAATTTAACCGCTATTTTGAAAAAGGGGTAATAGAGCTTGCTCCGCTTGCCTACATGAGAGGCAGAACGCTTGACGACAGCTTCATTATTCTTGACGAGGCACAGAATACGACCCCGGAACAGATGAAAATGTTCCTTACCCGTCTCGGCTTCGGATCAAAAGCGGTAATCACCGGAGATATTACGCAGGTTGACCTTCCGGGTAACAAGGAATCAGGGCTTAGAATTATACGCGACATTCTGAAAGACATTGAAGGCATAGCCTTCGTAAATCTTACAAACAACGACGTTGTGCGTCACGAGATAGTACAGCGCATCGTAAAGGCGTATGAGGAATATGATGAGAGAAAAAGACAGCAGAACGTTTAAACTGATCATGGAGCAGCTATCTTTCCGGAACATGTTTGCCAGAGAGCGCAGACATTATATGCTTTTCAGGCTAATCCTCCTTATATCTGCGTTTCTTCTTATAACCGGAAACTGGTATCTGTTCGAGCGCAAAACAAATTACAGGACGGGCTATCCTTCGCCCAAAACCTATTTTGCAATCAGTTCGGCTGTCTACGAAGACAGGGAAGCTACAAAAGAACTGCGCGAACGTGCTGCTTCGCGCATAGTTGACGTAGTCGCAAAGGACGAGAAGACAGCTTCGGCGGTCACCCGCAATCTTACGGCTTTCAAAACAGGCAGCTATTCCGGAATATTAAGCGAAGAACTCGCTGGACTTTTCAAATCCCTGCCGGCAGCTTCAAGACGCAGCATTACAAGAGAAGTTCTCAGACTCGGGAGAGAGATAGGCTCCAGAGCCGAAAATGCGGATGAACAGTCTGCAATGATATGGCACGAACTGAAATCGGTTCAGCTGCCTCAGGCCGACAAAAATGTTATTTATCAGATACTCAACACGCTGCTGAGCCCGTACATCATGCACGACAGCGAAATGACGGAACGTCTAAAAAACGACATAGCATCCCACGTTCCTGTAGTTATCAGAAATGTTCAGCCTGGTGCTGTGCTTGTGCAGAAAGGACAGATAGTTACAAAGCAAAACGCTTCGATTCTGCGTTCGCAGGGCTATTCTTCCGCATCATTCCCGATACATCAGATAATTTTTGTGCTGCTGATAATAACAGTCTGGAGCATTTGGCCGGTATGGATAGAAAACGGACTGAGACAGAGACTGACACAGTCGGAATGGATGTACACCGCCGCGGTTCTTGCCCTAACCTGGCTGCTTGAAATAGTTTTTGCCCGCCTGAACGGAGGCTATGCAATGGCTGTATTGGGTTTGACCGGCTGGCTCTGCCTGACGCTCCCCGTATCGCTTTCCTATCACCTTATACTCGGAGGCGGCACCATAAGCGTCCTTATAGCATTCAATAACAACCAGACGCTTGTAGCGCTTGGTTTCCTGCTGGCTCTTTTCTCTGCGGGCATAGGCAGAATTATGTTTATCGATTATCCGGGCAGAAGAGGCTCAATTTGGAAAAGACTTTTCCTTTTGGGTATTCTTCTGGGAATTATCACACTTTTTGTAAACTGGGGCGCGGGAATGCCCTTGAACTACAAGCAGACGGTCAACCTGTTCATGTTTTCAGCCGTATGGAGTACGCTTGTAATTGCCCTGCTTCCGATATGGGAAAGCGTATTTGACGTAATATCTTCGTTGCGCCTGCTTGAACTCTGCGACCAGTCTCAGCCCTTGCTCAAAAGACTTCAGCTTGAGGCGCCAGGCACCTATCATCACACGCTTATGACAGGAAATCTTGCCCTTGCCGCGGCGGACAAACTAAAGCTTAACGGTGCTCTTATCAGGGCTGGAGCCTATTATCACGATATCGGCAAACTCAAAAATCCGCGCTATTTTATTGAAAATCAGCTTAGCGGTGAAAACCTGCACGACAATCTGCAGCCTGTTCTGTCCGCTCAAATTATCATATCACACGTCAGAGAAGGTTTGGAAATAGCCTCAGCCAGCAGACTTCCCAAGTCGCTGTGCCGCTTTATAGCAGAACACCACGGAACAACCGTAATGAAATATTTTTACAACAAGGCTACCGCACTCGGTGAAGACACAATACTTCCTCAGTTCACCTATCCTGGTCCCAAGCCGCAGTCTATGGAGACGGCGCTGGTAATGCTTGCTGACTCTGTGGAAGCTGCGCTGAAAGCACGCAACAAGCCGTTTGAAGCCGAAGAGGAAATACGCGCTATCGTCGAATCAGTCGTACGCTCAAAAATTGATGAAGGACAGCTCGACAACGCGGAATTTACACTTAGAGAAATGCAGATTATAAAAGAAACTTTTACCTCTGTACTGGTTTCTATATATCATTCACGTGAAGTATCCGAAATAGAAGACATCGTACATAAAATTAAAGACGAAAAAGGCAGTCCGGCTGATGAAAATTAACATACAGGAGAACAGTTTTCCGGAAGTTTTCGGCATAAAAAATACGCACGAATTTATTTCTGCAGCGGAAAAACTAGGGCAGGCAAAACTTGAAGATTTGAAACTCGTTCCGGAACAGACCTCCGAAATATCCTTTGCCCTCACATTTGCAGACAAAGAAGAAATGCGCACTGTCAATCTCCGTTACAGGGAGGTTAACGCGCCAACGGACGTTCTCTCGTTTCCCCTTTGGGAAAATGAGGAGGGACTTTTTATGCCTCCGGAAGACTGGCAGGAACTGCCGCTTGGCGACGTGCTTATATGTCCCGATGTCATAATTTCCAATGCTGCTGAAAACGGCAAACAGCCGGAAGAAGAGCTTGCCCTTGTAATCTTTCACGCGCTGCTTCACCTGACAGGCTATGACCACGACACGGAAGATCGTAGAAAGGTTATGTGGGAAATTCAGGACGAGCTTGTCGGACAGCTTATAAAGGAACTGAAACAATGACAAACAAACCCATGCACTGCGGCTTTGTTGCCCTGCTCGGACGTCCCAACGTCGGCAAATCCTCGCTTATAAACGCGCTGCTCAAGGAAAAAGTCGCAGCCGTTTCGCCGAAGGCGCAAACAACGCGAAATGCGGTGCGCTGCATTCTCACAGACAATACTAAACAGATAATTTTTGTTGATACCCCCGGCATGCATATTCCGAAGCACGCTCTCGGTGAATTTATGCTGCACGAAATCACGGAATCCCTTATGTGCGTTGATGCCGTTTGTTTTGTCGTTGAAGCCGGCGACAGAACAATAGGCTCCAAAGAAAAAATGATAGCCGACATGTTGGCGCAGATGAACATTCCGGTCATTATAGTCCTGAACAAGACAGACCTTCTGGACAAAATAGAGTTTTACAAAAAAACTGCTGAAATATACGAGGAAGCTCTGAAACCGTCCGCAATTATACCTGTCTCAGCTGTGACAGGCGACAACCTTACGCTTCTGTCGGACGAAATTGCCAAAGTGCTTCCGGTACAAGAGCCTGTATATCCGCCTGATATGCTCATGGACTCAACAGAGAAATTTCTGGCAGCTGAGGTTATACGCGAAAAGGTGTTCATGCTTACTGATGAAGAAGTTCCGCACAGCGTTGCGGTCATCATTGATGAATACAAAACGCCGGAAGAATTTCCAAAGCTAAAAAACGCAAGGATATCCGCCACAATCATTGTGGACCGTGCCGGACAAAAAGGAATAATAATCGGAAAACAGGGCGGCAAACTCAAAGAAATCGGCTCCGCCGCCAGAAAAGAACTTGAAGAACGCACAGGCTGTCCCGTATTTTTGCAACTTTGGGTAAAGGTAAAACCGAACTGGAGAAAATCCGAAGACGAACTCAGACGTCTGGGGTACAGCTTTTGATACCTGATGCAAAAGAAAGCGAACTGCTCAAGCAGGGTTATTACACCGCAAGCGGCACTGTCCTCAAGCGGAAGGAGGGAATGAAAAATTCCCAGTCTCTGCTGCTTTTTCTTAAAGGTTACGGAATAGTGTGGGTTTCAGCGCCGTCCGGAAGCAAGAGCCGCTTCGCAGGAGCGGAAGAACCTATGGTATGGGGCAGTTATGAGCTATACAAAAGCCCGGGACGTTTTTACGTTAAAAACGCCGAAATAAAAGAGGATTTTCTCAGCGTGCGAAGCAGTCCCAAAAAGCTTACGACCGCACTTAGACTGTATCAGCTTATCTCGCAGACAATTTATCAGGAGCACGAAAACGACAAAGCTTTAAATCTGCTTTGGAGCTGTATGTTGCTGCTTGACAGCGGCTGTCCGGCGGAAACGGTAAACTTCAGGTTTATATGGCGTCTGCTGAAATATCTCGGGCTTGCGCCGTCTCTCACAAACTGTGTCAGTTGTTCGGCTCAGCTGAAAACTGCGTTTGCTGCGCACGACGGGCTTCTGTGCGAAAAATGCGCCGCCGAAGGATGCAAAATCAGCGCCGGACAGCTTGTAGAACTGCAGACAGCAGCAATGCTCCCGCAGGAAAAATTTGCCGAATGGGCAAAAGGCAAAACCGGCGCGGACAATTTGGACATTGAAATTTTTGAAGAATGCAGCAAATATCTGAAAACTTTTTTTGACGGCCTGGGGTAGTAATTCGCGGTTCTAAGTGCACCTTTAACAGTTCTAAGATTTTTGTCTTCTTAAACTTTTGCTGATAATTGGTGATTATACAAACAGACAACAGCCAACGGCCATTTTATCTGTTTTATTGTGTTTTCCGAATTTTTATTGCTACGGTTGAAATATTCAAGCATTTTTTGTAAAATTATCCGGCAGGCGCGTTACATAGTTTCTGTCGGGTGACGCTCTGTTTTGCGGTCGTTTGAATGTAATTAAGCAGAGGAGGCATTACAGTGGATTTTCAGGAAATTATTTTGCGTCTTAACGCCTTTTGGGCATCGCAGGGCTGTGTTATCCAGCAACCGTACGATATGGAGAAGGGCGCTGGCACTATGAACCCCGCAACAACCTTGCGTGTTCTCGGTCCCGAGCCGTGGCGCGTTGCATACGTTGAACCATCAAGGCGTCCTACAGACGGACGGTACGGAGAGAACCCGAACAGGCTGCAGCACTATTACCAATATCAAGTAATTATTCAGCCGGCCCCTGACAATATTCAGGAGCTTTATATTGACAGTCTCAAGGCTCTAGGCATTAACCCCGCAGAACACGACATACGCTTTGTTGAAGATGACTGGGAAAACCCTACGACTGGTGCGTGGGGACTTGGCTGGGAGGTTTGGCTCGACGGTATGGAAGTAACGCAGTTCACCTACTTCCAGCAGATGGGTTCAATGGATATGGATATAGTTCCTTCCGAAATTACTTATGGTATTGAGCGCATAGCAATGTTTGTCCAGAAGGTTGAAAACGTCTACGATCTCAAGTGGGTCGGTGATGTTACGTACGGCGACGTACACCATAAAGGCGAAGTCGAACATTCAACCTATAACTTTGAAGTTGCTGATACCGATATGCTTTTCAAGCTTTTTAATATGTACGAAGCCGAAGCAAAGCACGTTCTTGAAAAAGGTCTCGTGCTTCCGGCTTACGACTATGTTCTCAAATGCTCGCACTCCTTCAATCTGCTTGACGCGCGCAACGCAATAAGCGTTACGGAACGCACCGGTTACATCGGACGCGTACGCGCCGTCGCAAGCGCCTGCTGCAAAGCGTATCTTGCGCAGCGCAAGGAAATGGGCTGGCCGCTCGGAGGAAAATTTGCTGCGCCCGCTTTTGAAACGGAAGGGGGAGAGTTGTAATGTCTGTTAAAGATCTGCTTTTTGAAATAGGAACGGAGGAAATTCCTGCCCGTTTTATGCCCAAGGCGCTTGAAGACCTCAAAGCATACGCGGAAGAAGAATTTGCCGCCTCACACGTTAATCACGGAGAAATTATTACGGAATGCACACCGCGCCGTCTCGCGCTTTACGTAAAGGACGTAGAGGAATCGCAGCAGGACAGCGTTGAGAGTTTTAGGGGTCCCGCCGTAAAGGTTGCCTTTGACATTGACGGCAATCCCACGAAAGCCGCGGAAGGTTTCGCGCGCGGTAAAGGCCTTGCCGTGGGCGATCTCGGCAGAAAAGACATCAACGGCATTGAATATCTTTTTGCTGAAATCAGCACGAAAGGACAAAAAACAGAAGATATACTGCCTTCTCTGCTTACAAACGTCATAAACAGACTTTCTTTCGGCAAGAGTATGTACTGGGCTGATCCGTCGGTGCGTTTTGCGCGTCCGGTGCGCTGGCTGACAGCGCTTTTCGGCAGCGAAGTAGTGCCCGTAACGTTCGGAAAGATTACAAGCGGAAGAACAACACGCGGACACCGTTTTATGGGTTCGCAGGAAATTACTCTCGCCTGCGCAGGCGATTACGAAAAAGCGATGGCTGACAATTTTGTCGTTATAGACCCCGCAAAACGCTCACAGATGATTCTTTACGGCATTAGGAAAATAGAACAGGAACTTGGCGCGAAAGTTGATGTTGATCCCACACTGCTCGAAGAGAACGTTCATCTCAACGAATATCCGCTTCCGTTCTACGGCAGCTTTGACAAAGCGTTCCTCGAAATTCCGCAGGAAGTCCTTATTCTTTCCATGGCAAAAAACCAGCGTTATTTCCCCGTACAGGACGCAAACGGAAAGCTTATGCCGTATTTTATAGGTGTCAGCAACAATAGGGCAGAGAATATGCAGGTTGTGCGCGAGGGTAACGAGCGTGTTCTCCGTGCGCGCCTTTACGATGCCGCTTTCTTTTGGAAAGAAGATTTGCAGAAATCAATTGACGCAATGGCTGATGAACTCAAAAACATAACGTATCAGGAACAGCTTGGCAGTGTGTATGACAAGGTCTGCAAGGTAAAAGCACTTGCTCTCAAGCTTACAGACATGCTCGGAATGGACTGCATTAAAGCCGATGTTGACCGTGCCGCGACACTGGCAAAATTTGACACGGTATCAAGTATGGTGTACGAATTTGTCGAAGTTCTCGGCGTTATGGCAAGGGAATACGCCAAAAAAGCAGGAGAAAAGGAAGATGTTGCAAATGCACTGTACGAGCAGTATCTTCCCGCTTATGCAGGAGACGTTCTGCCGTCGTGCATTATCGGCGCGATTCTCGGCATTGCCGAACGTGCCAACACTATTGTATCCATTTTCAAAATTGGCCTTGAACCGACATCTTCGCAGGACCCGTACGGGCTTCGCCGTGCCGCACGCTGCATAAATGAGATAATTCTCGGGCTCAAACTCGACATTAACGTTAAAGAACTCATGGCAGAAGCAGCCAAACCGCTGGGACTTGCGGACGAAACACTTGCTAAAATCAACGATTTCCTGTATCAGCGTCTGCAGGTTCAGTTCAAAGAAAAAGGACTCAGCCACGAGGCTGTTGTTCTCGCGCTTCAGACAATCGCTGAACGTCCGCTTCAGGCATATGCGATGGCAGAAACACTGCAGAAATTCACAGGCGAAGAATGGTTTGCGGAACTCATCACCGCTGCCGTTCGTGTTAAAAACATCCTTGCTAAAGCTGAAGGGGAAAATATTCCGACAGAAATTAACTGCAGCAAACTTGTTGCAGACGCGGAAAAAGCTTTCGCAAAAGCGCTTGACGATCTTACCGTGCCCGCTGAACTGGCTATCAAAGCCTGTGACTGGGAAAAACTTGCGTCAACGCTTGCACAGCTTGCTCCTGTCATCGCCAAATTCTTTGAAGATGTGCTTGTCATGGACAAAGATCCTGAAATCAGGGCCAACAGACTTGCGCTTCTCGCAAAGAGCCAGAGTTTCTTCATGCTTATCGGGGATTTCAGTCTGCTGAAATAAACCGTGCAAATTTAACGCTTAAAAGGTATAATAACGGCGGAGAAAAACTTCGCCGTTATTGTTTTA
The DNA here is from genome assembly GCA_030531285.1 of Synergistaceae bacterium. Taxonomy (GTDB): domain Bacteria; phylum Synergistota; class Synergistia; order Synergistales; family Synergistaceae; genus Equadaptatus. Next base: position 15,734 of record JAUNNW010000010.1, read on the forward strand.
AGCGGGAGGTATAAATATGAACCCGAGACAGCATCAGGAAGAAATAGAGCGACAAACGCTTTCGCATTTTGCGTGTCTTTCAGTAAATTCCAAAGGCAGGAAAAAAGCCGAGCCTGAATGTACAGTCAGAACCTGTTTTCAAAGAGACAGGGACAGAATTATACACAGTAAATCATTCCGCAGGCTGAAATACAAAACCCAGGTCCTTTTATTGCCGGAAGGCGACCATTACCGTACGCGCCTGACTCACACGCTTGAAGTTACGCAAATAGCCCGCACAATAGCAAGGGCAATGAGACTTAATGAAGACCTTGCGGAAGCGATTGCTCTTGGGCACGACCTCGGGCACACGCCGTTCGGACACGTTGGGGAAACTGTGCTTAACAAACTTGCCAAGGAACACGGGCTTGGCGGCTTTCACCACGCCGCTCAAAGTCTCAGAGTGGTTGATACAATCGAAAAAGACGGAGAAGGACTGAATTTGACATGGGAAGTCCGTATGGGGATAATTCAGCATTCCAAGGGACAGGTTGACGTGCATCTCGGTTACAATCTTGAGAAACCGACAACTATGGAGGCGTGGGCAGTACGCATATCCGACTCGATAGCCTACGTAAATCACGACCTTGACGATGCTCTCCGCGCCGGTTTTTTCGCTAAAAAAGACCTGCCGTCGGAGATTACGCGGGGCATAGGAGAGACACATTCACGGAGAATAAACGCGCTGATTTCCAACCTGCTTGAAAACAGCAGCGAAAACGAACTGAAATTCGGCGATGATATGCTTGAGCACATAGAATTTCTCCGCAGATACCTGTATGACAACGTGTATCGCTGCCCAAACGCTGTTAGGGAAGACTCGCGCGTTGACTACGTGCTTACCGCGATTTTCAATTATGAAATTCAAAATGGACGCACGCCGCGCGAAACAATAGATTTTGTTTCGGGTATGACCGACCGTTTCGCGCTTAACTATTTTGACAAACTTTTTGTCCCGACGCCGTGGAGCGAATGATACAATTATTTATGACTTATAATATTTATAATATTTAATATATTAAGGAGGAATACGAATGAACGAAGAATTTAAACCCTACATACCGGCGGAAGAAAGCAAAGAGGAGCTGACTTTCACAGCTATTGTTCTGGGAATGTTTTTGGCTGTCATATTCGGCGCGGCAAACGCCTATCTTGGGCTGAGGCTTGGCACCACTATATCCTCATCAATTCCGGCAGCCGTCATTTCTATGGGCATAATCAGGGGAGTTTTGAAAAGAAACTCTATTTTGGAAAACAACATTGTACAGTCT
>JAUNNW010000127.1 GCA_030531285.1 Synergistaceae bacterium
GACGTAATCCTTGTCAAAATCGTTGAGCTGAAAAAATGAGAAAAGACATCGCAATAATCGCCTGTATATTCGCCTTCCTGCTTGGCATACTTGCCCGTCTTTGCTCCGAACCGCCAAAACAGGCGGAAGCAAAGCAGGTGCAAGGCAAACTGTACAAGGTGGATTTTACAGGCCGAAAATGCGACTTTTGCGGCAGTCAGCCTGCGGAATGGTATCAACTGCGGCAGAGAAAGAAGGACGGCGCGGTAACGGCGGAATATCTCTGCGTGGAATGCTACAACTTTGTGAACTATGCGAGGGCTGAACGATGAACTGGCAAACCTGCGAAAACTGCCGCTGGCATACGCCGCATTGCAACTATGAAGACAAAGTGAAACTTACGGGCAAAAAAGCCTGCGACGCATGGCAGCTGAAAGTCCAAAGCGTGGCAGACGGGAAAAAACAAAATGACGCTGCTCGCTGACTGTGAATTTGGACCGCTTCCGCCGTCGGTAAATCACCTTTGGCGAACGAACGGACGCGCCGTGTATAAGACGGCTGACGCAAAAAAATGGCAGAAACACGCCGCGGTGCAGATAAACGCGGATATGCGAAGACGCGGAATATTCAAACCGTATTCAGGCAAAGTGATGGTTACGCTGTATTTATTCACCAAGACGGAGCGGCGAATGGATATTGACAACAGGGTTAAGGCAACGCTTGACTGCCTTGCTCCGGCAGGGGCAATCGTAGACGACAGTCAGGTATGGAAGCTGGAAACGCAGCGGATTATATCCAAATACGGGGCGAATTATATCCGGCTGATAGTGCAAACACTTGAAGATTAAAAAACGCGGGAGGTTGCAAATGAAAAAAGTAATGTCGGGGGGAGAAAAGAAACTGCTTGAAATCTTTGAGCTGTTTTCAAAATATTACTCTCTCGGCATCCTCCCGTTTATCGCAGAAGCAGAAATGCCCGATGACGCGGCAATATGCGAAATGCTTGCGGCAAGACGGGCGGCAAAGGGAATTTATCCGGCGGAATACATTTACGTTCAAGGCGGACAAAATATTCCGGCGGCGGAACTGATGACAGAACAGGCGGACAGCGTGAACGCCGTTATACGCAAAGCGGGCGGAGCCGAGAATATCCGCAAAGCGTTTAAGCGGTATGAACGCGAACACCCTGACAAGTACAACATCGTCAAGGATTTTTTGCTGAAAGACTTGAAGGAACTTGACAACCTTGAGGAAATAGCGGAACGCAACGGCTACTCTTCGCGCTGGATCGGCAAAAAGAAAATTGAAGCGTGGAAAGACGTAGTCCGCTGCATCGAACTTGAAAAACATTCAATCTTGAAGGAGAGATAAGAAATGACAAATTACGAAAAGATTATCGCAAGCCTTACGCCTGTAAGGCTTGCAAAAGAAATAGAAGCGAAAGGCTGCGCCGCTTGCCCAGTTGTTGATATTGAGGAAGGCAAATATTGCAAGCCTGATAATTGCCCCGACTGTATTGTTGAATGGTTGAATATGGAGGCAAAATAGATGCTTGTGTATGCCAACTGCGGCAGAGTATTAAAAGAATGTTGCGATATTTTTGTTGAAGTTGTAGACGAAAACGGAAATGACGCAGGCGTTGTATGCGGTGAATGTGTAGCGGAAATAGAAGGAGAAAAAGACAATGACTGACGACAAAAAAGAAATAAATGCAACAATTGATACTACACCAAGCACAATAGACATTGAGGTAAATGGTTTGCTTGCAATAAACATTGAGTCGGGCGTAGTTGGCTCAAGCTCAGAAAACAAGTTTTTGGTTACAATCCGAAAACAAGACAATAGTGGTATTTATCAGGTTCGTTTTGAGGAGTGGCTATGACAATGACTAACCTCAAACCCTGCCCGTTCTGCGGGAGTAAAGACCTTAGAGCTGTTAAGTTCACAAATAATCACGCATCAGTTGTGTGTGATAAATGCTTCACTTATGGTCCAGAAAGCAAAAACGAAGCGGCAGCAATTAAGACTTGGAACAGGAGGAGAACAATGACTAACCGAGAGTGGCTGAACACGTTGACAGATGAGGAATTAGCGAAGCACATAGAATGTATTAGAAGAGTTGACCCGTCGATCCAAAAATGTCCTTATGGCAAATTTTGTCCGGAATGTAAAACAACTTGGCTCAAAGAAGAACACAAGGAGGAGAACAATGACTAACCGTGAATGGCTGAACACACTGAGCGATAGGGATTTTTCAGCTATGTTAATCAAGATGCGGGATGTGTGTATGTGGAGATTTTTTTGCAGGGATAATAACTCTTGCAGGAAGGCTGCTGAAGCATGGCTCAAAGAGGAACATAAGGAGGGCAAAGAATAATGGCAACAAGACAATATGTCTTTGTCGTTCTTAACAAAGGAGTATCGAGTTATCTTGAATACAAAGAAGACGGAACAGCTTTGTTTGAGCCTGAAAACGGCTCACGGGCAACGATATTTAGACTGGACAAGAATGCGGCGAGGCTTATCTGTAAATTGCTTTCGGAGGATAGGGAGCAAGCAGTCCATTTTATGGAAGTGAAAAGTTTCTAATGACTCTCAGAGAACAGCTTTGTACCGCGATGCGGACGCTTATTGCGGAAAGCGGTATAACAATGGCGGAACTTGCCCGAAAAACGGGAATAACGCGCGGCAACATACACCGCGTTATGAAGTCTGACAATGTTTCGCTTTGCACGCTTGAGCGGATTTTAGCCGTTTTTGACGCTGATATTGGCATCCTCGTTGACGGTGAAAAGGTTAAACCGCTTCCGCCGGACTATGCGGCAATTATGGCAAGACGCAGAGGTCGACCGCCGAAACAAGAACAGGCAAAACGTGGCAAACCGGCTAAAAAACTGTGGAGCTGGAAACTGCCGGAACAGGAGCGAAAGCCGGAGCCCGAGCCAAAACAAACGTACACGGTCGGGAATACTGCGTTTGAGGTCGGAAAAACCTATGTCATCGGCGGCTTGACACAAAAACGCAGACAAAAAGTCTCAAGAAGCGAAGAAGACAAAGGATTTAGCATGGCGATACGCTATGATTTTGAGGGCAAGGCAATGAAATTCGTCGGCAAATACGGCGTAAATTACGTATTTGAAAGCGACCGAGGTTTCAAAACGTCGTTCACAGAGTTTGATTTGAGACAGAGGGGTATGTGCGGTTGACAAAGTCTGATACATGATTATAATAAACTGCAGAGCATCAAAGAGCGATTAACTAATCAAGCTATGACAGGCACAAAAAGAGACCAGGGAGCCACCCCTGGTCTTGTGCTGTTTTTGGCTGTCATTTGCCGTCCAGCCACTTGCAAATGTAATAAGCCGCTACATTCGCTGCGACAGCAATAAATAGAGCGATTAACTGCCTCGCCATGACATCACCTCCTTTCGGAAGTGTTGACAGCCGGAAGGTATTATAGCACCCGAAAAAATAAAAA
>JAUNNW010000011.1 GCA_030531285.1 Synergistaceae bacterium
CCGCGCCCAGCCCAGTAGGAAGTAACACGAAGCGCAACAAAAAGCAACAAAACAGAGGCAGATTGCCGAAATGTAAATTTCGGCAGTCAAGCCCGCTGTTGACTGTTAGCTGTCGGCTGTCATTTGGCATCTGTCGGCAAAAAGTATTCAAAAACAACAGCGGGGAACTGTAATCAGTCCCCCGCTTGTGTATATTTGTGTATTTGTGTATATAAAATTTACTGTTTATTTCTTCTGTAAAACAGTCCAAGGACACCGAACAGTGCCAACGCGCCAAATCCCGCGTTGCAGCCTGAGCTGCTTGAACTTCCTTTCGGCGAGAGACAATATTCTTTGCTCCACGCACCCTTTTCTTTATCGCCGAGTTCCTGTGATTTTATCCAGAGTTTGCCTGCTGAAATGTCATATATGCAGGAATGTATCGTGTGTATCGGCATTATGTTAGTGCGGTCTGCATCTGCCGCCTCAGCCACCAGCGGCAAAAGTGTGCAGAGATCGTATTCGTCGCAAAGTTCAGCCGCATTTTCAGTTGCTGCTTTTAGTGTCAAGCCCCATACGACCAAGCCGAATTCAAACTCTGGCTTTATCGCCTTTATAGCACTTTGCAAAACAAACATTTCAGTATTACCGGCAACGAGTTCGTCAAAACGGGCTTCGGGGTCGTAGTAAAGTTTTCCGTAAGAAGCTTTGTCAAGCAGCACCCGCAGAGAGTCTTTGCTGTTCACGGAAGCATATCCCTTGGCTATTATGTCGTAGCGTTCTACGCCGTGACCGTTTCCGCGGTCTCCTTCGCTGCCCGTATAGTTACTGATTGTCGAACGCACAACGCAACCTTTTTCGTCAAAATCAACCATCTTGTCTTCGCCAAGCAACAGGTTGAAGTTTGTCATATACGGCTTGTCGGAAATTTCACGAACAAGCATTTTGTTATCTCTGAATTCTACAATATATGTATTTTTCGCGTCGGCAATCATAATATGATATTCGGTCTGCGGACTTTCCTCTGTAACAGATGCCCAAACGTTGAATTTCTGAATCTCTTCAACCGCTTCTTTTGCCGAAGCGCAGTGGTCAAGAATATAGCGAGGCAGGAGAGCAACATACATTTCTTTTTCAGCCTCTGGGTTTGTTCCGGTTGTAAGCCCTACGCCCTTGCCGCTTTGCGCCACGTTGATGTTGCAGACCACACCCTTTTCGTTAAAGCCGTCCATGGCAACGTACGGAAGATACGTCAGCCACATCGCCTCTACCTGTTCTTCCGGTGTTGTTTCTCCGGCAAGAATCGCGTCTAGTCTGTCTTTTGTGCAAAGCAGATTGCCTGTCGTGTTTCCAAGCACTCTTCCAAGCATACCGCCGTCAAGCATTATAGAGGCATAATGCCCGTTTCCCGCCTTGGTGCGGACAATAATATCCGCGTATTTATCACAGAAATAGTCAAAATTGCGTCCGTAAAGATTGTCCTTGCGAACCGACGTACAACCCGGCGCCGACAAAGGCTCTCCGCCAAACAGACTCTTGCAAATCATATTTAACATTGCATAGCTTTCTTCCGTAGTCGGCTCATATTCTGCCTCGTACAGATAACTGCCCATGCCATCAACCATTTTCATTGACTTAAACGGCAATTCGGCGGCAAAAGCCGCGCAAGCCAAAGCAAGCGTCAAAAACGCCGCAAGCAAAGAAATGCACAATACTCGTTTTTTCATTTTACTTCCACTCCTTAAAGTTTGTTTTTAACGCGAAGGCGGCAAAAAATTACAAAAATTCCCTGCCGTACTACGTTCCTTTTGTTTTAACAGACTTCGCACTCAGCACTTTATATACCATTGCTTTATATTCTTGTTTTCATTATAGCACAAATATACCGTTACGCTGAAATTTTTTTCTGTGTTTTTTACATATTTTTCACTGTGCGTTTTCTATAAATTTTGTTGTTTTCGCACAAATACCGGCTTAAAGTATTTTCCGGCAGGAGGGACAGGAAAAATACAAGGGCAGAAAAATTCCGCTTTGACTTTTGAAAAACTATGCTATAATAATCGGCGCATGTCAGGGTGGCGGAACTGGTAGACGCGCTGGATTCAGGATCCAGTGAGCTAACGCTCTTAGGGGTTCAATTCCCCTCCTTGACACCACTGAAAATACAACGGGACAGAAGCTGATGTTTCTGTCCCGTTTTTGTATTGCTTACGCATTAAAACCTAAAAATCAAGTTCTTTTTTGAGCGGGCGCGCGAAGTAACGTTCAATCAGCGCTTCCGGCGAAACTTCCTTGTAAAGTATGCTGTATATGCCTTCGGCAAGAGGCATTTCTACGCTGTATTTTCTGCTGTTTTCAACAACTGCGCGCACCGTGTAGGCGCCTTCGGCGACCTGTCCGATTTCTTTTACGGCTGTCTCAAAATCAAGCCCTCCGCCGATTTTAAGTCCGAGCCGGAAATTCCTTGAGTGCATACTGCCGCAGGTTACCATGAGATCTCCCACACCGGCAAGCCCCGCTAAGGTTATCGGTTTTGCGCCGAGTTTCTGCCCGAAACGCATCATTTCAGCCAGTCCGCGGCAGGCAAGCGCCGCCGAAGCGTTGTCGCCAAGCTTGAGCGCAAATATTACCCCGGCGGCTATAGCGTACATGTTTTTGAGTGCACCGCCGACTTCAAGACCTATTACGTCGTCCGACGTGTATATCCTGAATCTGCCTCCGCTGAGAAGCTCCTGCCACATTGCCGCTTCGCTCTTTTTTTCAGAAGCAAGGGCAACAGTTGTGGGACAGCCTGCAAGCAGTTCTTCTGCGTGGCTTGGACCTGAAAGCACGGAATATATATTGTCCGGCGTTATTTCGGCGTGTATTTCGTGCAGCAGTTTTCCGCTCACTATTTCTATGCCTTTGGCAAGGCTGAGCATATGAAAGCCTGTCTTGACGCTTACGGTCTGTTCCAGTACGGAACGCACAGCCTGCGTCGGTACGGCGCAGATTACCTTGTCGGAAAATCCAAGCGCTTCGGCAATATCAAGCGTACAGGCTATGGTTTCAGACAGTGCTGTTTCCTGAAAACAGAAAGAGTTGCGGCGCGTTTTGTTTATTGTATCGCATTGCACCCCGTCATTTGTCCAAAGCAGAATTTCGTGTCCGCAGTCTGCAAGCTGCTTTGCCATTGCCGTTCCGAAGCTGCCCGCGCCAAGTATGGTTATTTTCATTTCGCTCTCCGTTCTATCTGCTTACGAATATCGCCAGCAGTTCGCGCAGCGAGGCTACGCGTATGACCTCCATCGGATATTCTTCTTTAGGCGTGCGCCTGCTTATTACGGCGCGTTTAAAACCTATTCTTTCCGCTTCCTTTAATCTCATCCTTGTACGTGCGGCGGGGCGCACTTCACCTGCAAGCCCGACTTCGCCGATGAAACACACGTCTGGAGGAATCGGCACATCGCGAAGCGCGGATGCCAAAGAAGCACATATCGCAAGGTCGGCGGCAGGGTCTTTTAAATTCAGTCCCGCGGCTACGTTCAAATACACATCGCTTGTACGCGACGCTATTCCGCAGCGCCGTTCAAGCACGGCAAGCAGAAGCTGAAGTCTGTTCAGCTCTATGCCGCGCGCAGTCCTTCTCGGATACGGGAACGGCGTCATTGAAGCAAGCGCCTGTATTTCCGCCGCTATTGAACGGCTTCCTTCAAGCGGCATGGCTATCGCCACCCCTGAGTTGCCGAGGTCGTTCCCGTTCCAGTACAGTTTGCTCGGGTCTGTAACAGCGCACAGTCCTTTGTCCGTCATTTCGAATATCCCGAGTTCTTCGGTGCTTCCGTAACGGTTCTTTTCAGCACGCAGCAGCCTGTTAGGCGAATCGTGTTCGCCAGTAAAGAGCAGAACGACATCAACCTGATGTTCAAGCAGTTTCGGTCCCGCAATCTGCCCCGATTTTGTAATGTGCCCGACAAGTACGGTCGGTATGCCGCTGCTTTTCGCCATGTCAACGCACATTTGGGCAGCCTGTTTTACCTGCGACGGGGAGCCTGCCCAGCCGTTTTCATCGTCTGTTCTGAACGCCTGAACCGAGTCAACAACAACAAAGTCATAATCTTTGGCAGCTTCGAGAGCAGACAGCAGATCGTTTTCGCAAAGCAGATCAAGTCCGTTGGTCATCAGGCCGAGACGTCTGCCGCGCAGCGCAATCTGTCCCGATGATTCTTCGCCTGAGATATACAGCACCGATTTGCCTTTAGCCGCCATTGCAGCGCATACCTGAAGCAGAAGCGTTGATTTGCCTACCCCGGGCTCGCCGCTGATAAGCGTAACTCCGCCTGAAATCCAGCCGCCGCCGAGAACTCTGTCAAGCTCTGCAATACCGGACGGTATCCGCGGCTGTTCTTCAACGTCAAGCCCCCTGATAGGCTTTGCAGCACGGACGGTGCTCACACTTCCTTTTTTATTAACAGGAACAGGCGTGTCTGCCTCCATGCTGCCCCACGCACCGCATTTCGGGCATTTGCCCACCATTGTCAGGCTTGTAAAGCCGCATTCGGAACATTTGTATTTTGAAATTTCTTTCACCATTGCTCCATACCCTGTCGGACACACATCAGACCGTAAAGGAATAATTTGTGTTTATCTTTTGTAGCCTATTATGTCGCGAAGCAGATATTTTCTGCCTTTCTGGTCTTCTTCCGTCTCAACGCCTTTTGTCGTGAAACCGTCAATAACGCCCATTATGCCGCGCCCCTGTTCTGTTTCAGCAACAAGTATCTGCAGCGGGTTTGCCGTAGCGCAGAATATTCTGCATACCTCCTGCACCTCTTTAACGCGGTTAAGCACGTTTATCGGATAACCGTTTCGCAGGACTATCGCAAAAACATGCCCCGCGTTTATTTTTTGAGCATTGCTTATTGCAGCCTGAATAAGGTCTTCCTTGTTTCCGTCATGACGGATAAGGCAGGCGTCAGAGGCTTCGCAGAAAGCTATACCGAATTCAAGGCTCGGCGACGAGGTAACAAGCGCCTCGTATATGTCCTCAACAGTTTTGATAAAATGGCTCTGTCCGATGATTACGTTGCAGTTTTCCGGTATTTCAATCTGCTGAATGTCAATTTTGCACTCCATTGCAGTATCCCCTTCCAGAATGTTTTGCTTTTCATGCCTTTATTATAGAACATTTACATAAAAATCGCAGAACAAAAAAAGGCTCTGCCGAAGCAGGGCCTTTTTTAATTTTCAGCGGCTATTTGAGAGCTGAAATAACGTCGGACGTAATGTCTATGCCGCCTGCAAACGTGGCGTCTTTTTCCATTACGACGGTGATTTTCTTTGCCTGCGCCACCTTGCGGATTGCGAGGTCAACGTCTTTGAGAAGCGGCGCCATGAGTCCGCGCTGCTCTTTGGCAAGTTCCATCTGTTTCTGCTGGATGGCTTCGTATTTTTTCTGATCGCTTGCAGCTTTGTTAAAGGCTGCTTCAGCTTCGTTTTTCTTCTTCTGGTCTGCCGCTTTCATCTGCTTCTGAACCTGCTGGAATTTCGGATGGCTTGCCACGCAGCGCTGGAATTCAACGACACCGATAACATCGTCTGCCGCGAACGCCGCGAATGAGGCGCAGAGCGCAAAAAGTGAAACGAAGATAAGTATTGCTGCTGTCTTTCTCATAGATAAACTCCTCCCGGAACGAAATAACGTTGTATGTTTTACGTCAGCCGGATAATAATACCCTTTTTTCTTTCAAAAGTCCACGTAAAATTACGGATTTATTGTCTTGTGCTAATCCTCATCGTCGTCAAGCCCGTATTTCTTTTCGTAGTAATACGCAAGTCCGCGCCACAACAGATAGCCGATACAGCAAACCGCAACGCCCATAAAAAACATCTGTCTGAGACCGAAGCCGGTTCCGATAAATCTGTTTCTTATTTCCTGTCCCCCGGGACCAAAAACCTTCCAGCACCAGAAGACAAGAATAAGCACAGTCAGCAGCGTAAGTATTCTGTTGACCATTTTCCACGACCGGTTCATTTTTTCTTTTTTCTCCCGATATGAAGCTTCATTTTTGTTTCGTTGTAGCTGTGCCTCAGCAGCCTTGCATACGGCACGTTTTCAAGCCGCTCCACAATTTCCGTGTTGCCTTCGCCGTCTTCCCTGCGCATGAAAAACGCTGTTTTGGGACGAAGTATGCGCTGCCCTGAATAAAGGCTTCTGTGCCCGACCACCATATATGCGGTGCAGCAGGCTATGGCGGCAAACGGAGCAAATTTAGTGCCGAAAAGTTCCATTGCAAGAATTGTTGAGGCTATCGGTGTGTTGGTAGCGCCGGCAAGCAGGGAAACAAAACCCATGGCGCTTACAGCCTGCATATTAAGTCCGAAATAGTAGGAAAGACAGGAGCCGGCAGTCGCCCCTACAAACATGGTCGGCATAATAACTCCGCCGTTTCCCCCGCAGCCGAGAGTCAGGGCAAGGGCAACAGATTTAATTGCAAACGCAAAATCTGGAACACGTGCGCCAAACAAAGCCGCTGTCGTCAGCTGATTGTTCAGACCACCGTAAAAATCACCAAACGCAAACGTGATAAAGGCTACAAGGGATGCGCCGAGAAGAGGCTTAAGTTTGTGAGGCACCTTCATTTTTTTAAACACACGGACCGTACGGTGCAGCAGTTCAACGTGAAGCATTGCCACGATACCGAAAAATACGCCGCAGAGAACGGATATTACAATAATCTTTGGTTCAATCTGCGGAATTGAAATTGCAATCGAAGGAAGAGCGCCCGCATGGAGCGTCCCCGCTAGCATGGAAGAAACAACTCCCGCAACGAAAGACGGCAACAGAACGTCATAAAGCATTTCGCCCATGTAAAGTATCTCCACGCCGAAAACAGCCCCGGCGATAGGTGTTCCGAAAACTGCCGAAATGCCTGCCGCTGAGCCGATGGTAACCAGCTTCTGCATATCCCTGCTGTCAAGATTAAACAGCCGCGAAAAGCCGTACATAACGCCGGCGCCTATTGAAGCGCACGGCGATTCCTTGCCGGTGGCTCCTCCGCAGGCTATTGTGCTTATCGTGGAAAGCAGACGCAGTGGAATCGCGCTCAATTCGACAGCCCCGAAATCGCTGTGTATAGCCTCGACAACGTTGACTTTTGCATCGCGCGAGTAGACATACACAAGCATGTAACTGACAAAAAATCCGGGAAAGATAAATAACAGTTTATATTTTCCGAATCCGGAAACAAAATTCCACGCATCGTTCAGCAGATTAATGAACACAGACGTTGCAAAACCGACAAGCGCCCCTGTCAAAAGCGCCAAAAACGTCCATTTTACAACGGCTGAAATCAGCCACACCTGCTCTCTTCCGATTTCTTTTGTCTTCATTTGTCCTCCGGTATTGCGTTAAGCATTGTCTTCAGCGATTCACATTGCGCGCCATTTATTTTAGGTACAGCCCCGTGTTTAATACTCCGGGGTTCTTTACTCCCTGTTTCTAATAACCCAAATCCTCGTTCACCAATATAACGTGTACTTCCCTGCCAAGCTGCGCATGCTCAAGTATGGTTATAACGTTGCATATTTTGTCCGGAGCGTTGCAGTGCATACACTTTCCCTGCAGTTTGCACGGAGTTTTAATGTCAAAACGAGCAGCGTTCTTAACTGAAGCAATTTCTCTTGCACGCTGCAGCGCGGCAGATAAATTGTCTGCAATTTTATTTTTTCCAATCAAAAACAACAGCTTGCCCGGCGCCCACGAAATTGCAGCGACTCGGTTGCCCGAACCGTCAATATTTACAATCGCTCCGTCTTCGGCTGAAAGTCCGTTGGCGCTGGTGACTATCCAGTCAGCGTTAAATTCAGCCAGCCTGTTTTCCGTCGGGGTCGCGTAATCTGCCTTGGATTCCCAGTGGTCAATAATCCTGCTGCCTCTTTCCTTAAAAGCTGCATACAAGCCTGCCTCCCGCACGCTCATTGTCCCCGGTATGCCCACGGAACATTCCGCAGGAATAAGTTCGAGCGCGAATTTTACAGCTTCTTCTTTTGTTTCCGCGACCTGTGTTTTAAAACCTCTTGTTTCAAGTATTGACGCAACTTTCTTTAACACTTCCATACGTGTCCCTCCGCTTCGTTTCAAATCGTGTGTAAATTATAGTATAATCTCTGAAAAATAACAGGGGACAGCTTAACAAAGCAGTGATGAGGAGGCACTTGAATGAAACACACGGACACAGGCAGGATATTGCGCCGGGAAACGGCAATAACGCTGCTGTTGTATCTGCTTTTCTTCGCATGGTGGTATATAACAGCGTACTGCACCGAAAGCGATCCGTCAAAATACCGCTACATATTCGGCTTTCCGCGCTGGTTCTTTCTCAGCTGCATTGCAGGCTACGTCGGAATTTCCGCACTTTTGTGGCTGTGCGTAAAATTTTTCTTTACGGACGTGCCTTTTGACGGGGAGGATGAATCAGATGAATAACATGTTTTTTCCTCTTGTCTGCTATCTACTGCTTGTTTTGGGAATTGCCGTATGGGGCAGCCGCAAATCTGAAAAATCAGGCGACGCAGACAGCTTTATGAAAGAATATTTCATAGGCGGACGCTCGATGGGCGGGCTTGTGCTCGCCATGTCGATTATTACCGCCTACACAAGCGCAAGTTCGTTTATAGGCGGTCCCGGAGTAGCCTACAATGCAGGACTTGGCTGGATACTTCTTTCAATGATTCAGGTTCCTACGGCATTTCTGACGCTCGGTGTTCTCGGAAAACGTTTCGCAATCATTTCCCGCCGCACAAATGCCGTTACAATTACCGACTTTCTGCGTGCAAGGTATAACAGCGATACAGTCGTTATTCTTTCTTCCGCAGCTCTGCTCGTATTCTTTATGGCTTCAATGCTTGCCCAGTTTATCGGCGGTGCGCGTCTTTTTGAGTCAATTACAGGCTATTCGTACCGCACAGGGCTTATCATTTTCGGCATAACGGTAATTCTTTACACAACCGTAGGCGGTTTCCGCGCCGTTGTCCTGACTGACCTCATTCAGGGCTTTATGATGCTGATTGCATCTTTTGCAGTGCTTTTTGCTGTTTCCAAGGCAGGCGGCGGCGTTGCAAAGATTATGGACACTCTTTACAAAACTGATCCGGCGCTGCTTACACCGTACGGGGCAGGCAACGCAATACCGCTTCCTTACATGCTTTCCTTCTGGGTGCTTGTCGGCTTTGGAATTCTCGGTCTGCCGCAAACTACACAGAAATGCCTCGGTTTTAAGAACAGCCGTTCCCTTCACCGCGCAATGGTAATCGGAACTCTCGCCGTCGGGTTTCCGATGCTTGCAATGCATTTGGCAGGAGCTATGGGACGCGCCGTTATGCCCGGAATTGAAATAGGCGACCTCGCAATTTCAACGCTTACGGTTAAACTTATGCCGCCGTTCTGGGCAGGAATTTTCATTGCCGGACCCTTGGCGGCTATTATGTCAACGATAGATTCCATGCTGATTATGTGCTCGGCAGCCATAGTCAAAGACTTGTATTTTCACTATGCGGCGAAGAATGACGCTTCGCGCGTCACACCAGCCTCCCTGCGCCGAATGAGCTTTTCCGTAACCGCATTTATCGGAATTATTGTTTTCTTCGCCGCCATGCAGCCTCCGGCATTGCTTGTCTGGATAAATCTGTTCGCTTTCGGAGGACTTGAGGCTGTTTTCTTCTGCCCGATTCTTTTCGGTCTTTACTGGCGGAAGGCAAATGCTTCCGGCGCCGTGCTCTCAATGCTGACCGGCTGTGCCGCGTTCTTCTTCTTTACAATAACGAAAGTATCCGTCTGCGGAACAACTGCCATTGTCCCCTCTCTTTCAGTTTCCGTAATTGCATTTGTTCTCGGCAGTCTGTTCGCCAAAGCTGAAGACGAAACCCTTTTGAAAAACTTCGACTTTTAATGGAAACAGGCAGACTGCGCTTCACCAACGTAAAACTCGGCGGAACCTCCTGGGTGCTTCCCGGCGGCGGTTCTTTTTCTAACAACATGAAAAAACTGTCTGCCGATGTTGACGACATGGAGATTGTCCTTTGGGACAACAAATACGGGTGCAATATTCCCTCAAAGGATGACGTAAAACGGCTGCGCGGCCTGCGTGAAGAACTCGGTATGAGCTGCTGCGTGCATTTCTCGACCAACGTCAGTTTTGAAACGTCACCTGAAGGCAGAACACTCTGCGAAGACAAATGCCTCCGCACCATGGAACTTTTTCGTGACCTTGACCCGTACGCATGGGTGCTTCATCTGCACGGAGAACTTTTCGGTCCCGTACCAAGCAATGATATGGATTGGTTTTACGAAGCCACGCGCAAATCTGCTCTCAGGCTTGCCTCTGCAACGGACGAACCGTGGAAAATCTGCGCGGAAAATCTTGATTTCAGGCTTGACTATATAATAGAAACGGTAAAAGAGGCAGGCTTTTCAATCTGCCTTGACCTCGGGCATCTCGTTCACGTACAGGAAGACGTGAAGGCAAACGTTGAAAAATTCCTGCCTTACACGAGGATACTGCATCTTCACGGCGTAAAGCCTGATTTAACCGACCACGTTGATTTAAGCTACTACGATCAGAATTTACTGGAATGGATATTCCGACGCCTTGCCGACGGAACGGATCGCATAATGGACCTTGAAGTTTTTGAAGCCGACTACGACAAATCCATAGAAATACTGCGAAAATTCAAGGCGGAAAGGAATTTGTAAAATTTCCTGTTGCAATTTTCAGGGTTTTGTTTTATACTCTTAGCCACAACAGAATAGTGTTCAAAGATTTTTGGACAGGGAATCAGGTGCAAGACCTGAGCAGCCCCGCTGCTGTAACCGGGACGAAGGCGTGCAGCTCCATTGCCGAAAGGTGAGAAGGAACGCCGGAGGATGAACGGAAGCCAGAAGACCTCCCTCAAATCTGTGCAAGGTATCGCGAGGGCGAGATACGGCAATTTTTTGTACGCACGTGACGTGCGTAGAAGAACGTATATTATGACTCCCGCGGCGAAGCGGGAGTTTTTGTTTGTTGGCGATGACGCAGAACCGGCTGTTGAAATATTAAAGGAGTGTTTCACAATGAAAAGAAGTCTTCTGGTTTTCACGCTGCTGACAGCCTTGCTGTGTGTTTCGGTGCCGGCTTCAGCCGACGGCGGCAAAGCGGCAAAGGTTCAGCAGCTCAGTGCGGTCGAAGTTACAGGTTCGCGCGTGGCTGACAGCATCGCCGACGTTCCGGCACAGACGTATGTGCTTACAGACAAAGAAATTGCACAGTCAGGCGCGACTAATTTAGCCGACGCTCTTGCCCGCGTTCCAGGCGTCAGTTCGCTTGTGAACAACAACGGGCTCGCTTTCCAGAGAAGCGTTTCGGTGCGCGGTTTTACAACAGAAGTTTCCGTGCTTGTCGACGGCGTGCAGTACACAAACCCGCTGCACGGTGCAGGCGAAATGGGCGCTCCTAACCTGAACACTATACCTCTTGAGAGTATTGAGCGTATTGAAATCGTAAAGGGCGCAGGCTCGGCGCTTTACGGCTCAGACGCCGGAGGCGCCGTCATCAACGTTATAACAAAGAAAGGCGCGGAAAAAACCTCGGCATATCTTAAAGCAGAAGGCGGAAACGGCGGATATTTCAGGGGAAGCTTCCGCGGAACCGTTGCGGAAGACGGACTTGTCGGCACGGTAGGCTACAGCAGAACCGTTGAAAACGACGACCATGTTTATGACATCTACGGCTCAAAATTGAAAAGCTTTTACGGAAACGACTACGTTGTACGCCTCGAGAAAGGCAAATGGGCGTTTTCAGGCAGCTTCGGAGATTCCGAATCAGCTTATGACAGCTTCGATACGTGGTACGGTACAGGTTTTAACGAGATCGGCAGAAAAGACAAATACGCCCGCCTGAATCTTCAGTACAAGGATGCGCGCACAACAGGACGCGTGTTTTACAACAAGGCGGAATACGATTATCCGCTTGAAATGAACCCAAGCGGACTTTATTACAATAAATTTGACACGGAATCTCTCGGCCTGACGTTCAACAGAAAAGAGCTGTTTGACAAATGGAAGCTCGTCTGGGGTGCCGACGTACGCAGGGACAAGGTCGATTATAAGAATTACGTTGACCCTTCGGCGGATTACGACCTGGCAAGAACAAACACAGCGCCGTACCTTGAAGCAAACCTTATGCTCGGCGAAGCCAATCTTGACCTCGGTCTGCGTTTTGACCACTGGAACGTCAATAACGGCGAAACTGAAAATCAGCTGCTGCCGAGAATTGCCTTAAGCTGGGCAAACAAAAACGACGTCATGTTCTACGCATCTGCCGGACGCTTCTTCTCCATGCCTACCTTCTACCAGCTTATGGGTGAAACTTCAATGTGGGTGTCGCCGAATCCTGAACTCAATCCGGAAAAAGACTGGAGTTTTGAACTCGGCACAAAGGCTGCATCTGCAAAAAATCCGTGGTCCTTCAACGTCTTTTACACAATGCTTGACGATGCCATAGTCTTTGATTACGACCCTGAAACCTATATATCGCAATATAAAAACATAAATGAAAAACGCGCGTGGGGAGCCGAAGGAAAATACACTTGGAACTTCGCCAAAAACTGGAGCTATGCCCAGCAGCTCAGCTACACAAGGGCAGAAGAAAAGGCACAGAACAGTTCAGACTGGACCCGCTCGACAGACCCGCGCTGGGACGTTGCAGGCTTCCTGAATTACAACAACAAAAACTTTGACGCGGAAATAAACTGGCATCTCTACGCAGACAGGGAATTCACCTACAGTGCGGCACCCGAAGTCAACGACGGAAGCATTTTCCTTGTAAATGCTTCGCTGAACTACAAATGGAAAAACGAAACCCTGCGTTTTGCCTGCACCAACCTGTTTGACAAAAAATATTACACAAACGCTTCCGGCTATCTCGGCGCAGAACGCCGCGTAATATTCAGCTGGCAGCATGAATTTTAAAAACGATTAAGAAATAAACGGCGTGCCGGCGCTGTTTATAAAACGAAGGATGTTTGCTGACACATCTTCTCACCAACCGGCTGAGGCTCCGGAACTGCACATCCGGAGCCTTTTTGTTTCAGAAAGGAAGAAATGTTGTATTATTATTCTGCCATGAAAAAATTTATAACCGCGCTTCTTATGCTGCTTGCTCTTTGGAGTCCGGCATCTGCTGCCCCAAAGAAAATCGTGTCTCTCACTCCGGTCGGCACCGAAATCCTGTTTGCCCTGGGACAGGGCGGCAAAATAGCAGGAGTAACAACTTACTGCGACTGGCCGCCTGAGGCAAAAAAAAAGCCGCGTGCGGGAGACTATTTTAACGGAACAAACCTTGAGAGGCTGCTTGCGGGAGGGGTTGACTTGGTCGTTGTTTCCGACCTGCAAGACTCGTTAATATTGCGACTGAAACAAACCGGCATAAAGTACGCCGTTGTAAAACAATCAACCATAGAGGATGTCCTTGCCTCAATCAAAAGCATAGGAATGTTGTGCGGAGAAGAAAAAAAAGCAGACACCCTCGTCCGAAGCATACAAAAGGATCTGGATACAATAAGAAAAAAAACGGCAAAATATCCGAAGCCGTCTGTTGTAATATGCGTTTCCAGAGAATTATCAGAGCCAAGAATACGCAGTTTCTACGCAGCAGGGCACGAAACATTTTACAGCGAGCTGCTTGAAATCGCAGGCGGAAGAAACATCGTAAAATCACGCGCTACAAACTATCGGCGGATTTCTTACGAAGGACTGCTGTCGCTTAATCCTGACAGAATTATTGACATCGTCGGGGACAAATCTGTTTATCATTCAGACATTAAAAAGGTTGACCTTGACAAAATTTTTGACAAAAACAATCTCAAACGGCAGTGGGCATCTTTAGCCGGGCTAAAAGCCGCGGCTGACGGCAATATCCATATATTCAGCGGAACGCTCTACCTGCGCCCGGGTCCGCGCATGGCACAAATTGCCCTCTCCTTTGCAAAAGCGCTTCATCCCAAAGCCTTTAAATAACATCTTCAAAATGTTGTCGCATTTTTTCCGGAAAAGTGATATATTTTATGCAGTTTGTTGAGCAGGGTTACGCAGTTGTTGCTTTGCGACGGAATCCAGTTATAAACGGAGGAATTTACATGAAAAAATCACGCATTTTCTGTGCAGCGATGCTTATGGTCGCGCTGCTTGCGGCGCCTGCCTGTGCCGATATGTTCTATCTGTGCGAGAAGGACGATACCGTAAAGGTGGCAGCGTTTACGGCGCCGAATTTGGTATGGGGCGAATATCCGCAGGGTCTTGCTTTTGAGAAATCAAAGAACGGCGGTGTGGGTCTTTCGTACATAGTCTGCAACGATACTGACTGGATGTTGGCATCGGCTTTTAACACAACCGACAACAAACAATATGTCTATGCTTATCCTTACCGCTACAAGGGGTGGGGAGAGTTAACACCTCAGGATATGCGCTTTGAACTTGCGGACTGCAAAATGCTCAACCCGCGCGGAACCGTTCAGCTCAACAATCTGCTTTATATGATTGACAGAGGAGACAGCGATACAGACAACGGTTCTATAACGCTTTGCAGCATTGCCTACAATGAAAAAACGGGGTTGCCCGGCATTAAGAAACTGTCCTCTTTGTCGTTTGAAGACCTTGCCGAAACCGGAAACACCGTGCATCCTGAAGCTGTTTTCGACGCAACGGTCAGCGACAAGACTGAGTTGTTTGTGCTTTTAAGCGTCAGTTCCAATACCTCTGAACCTAAAAACAACATTCTTGTCAGGATTGAAACTGGCGAGGATTACGCAATGACCATAGTCCAGTCCAAATCTCTTGAGACAAGTGCTTTTGACGGGCTGTCGCACAAGCCGTGCATAATGACGATAGAATCTACGCCCTGTCTTTTCCTTGCCTGCGGAGATATTGTTGAACAAGTCAGCCTTACAGCTCTGGACAGTACAATACTTTACAAAAACGGCTCGGGAGAAAGCGACTGGCGCGAGTATAATTTTGCATTCAAAGACATAGTGCTTGATTCAGAAAATGCCTATGCTGTGGCACAGGGCAAAAACGACTCCGACCCCGACGGAAAGCCGTTCTACGTACGTCTGTACACGGTTAAGGCAGCTGATTTCCTCGATACAACGACAGACCCGTCCGAAAAGACGATGAAAGAACCATTAAACCTCTCTGACAGCGAATTTCATCCGACATCGGCATTTATGGACAATTACCTGAAAAGGATATATCTTTTCTTGGGCAACAACATTTACCTCTACAATAAAAAATATTCGGAGGGCGCCCTTGGCGGCAAGTTCGTTAACGCAGTTCCGTGCAAGCCGTACATAGCGCAGCCGACAAGCGCAGATTACGGTGACGGAGGAAGCGGAGGATGCAATGCAGGATGTAGCGCAGCAATGCTTCTCTTCTGTGCAGCGCCGTTTTTCTTCAGAAAGAAACGCTAAAAACTGAAATAAAAAAGAGACCTCGTTTGAGGTCTCTTTTTTATCCTTTTTTTAAAGTCCCAGCAGTCTTTCCGCATTGCCGCCTAAAATCAGCTCTCTGTCTTCGCTTGGAAGATTCAGGCAGCTTATCAGCATCAACTCCCTCCACGGATCGTTCCACGGAAAATCACTGCCAAACAGCACCTTGTCTGACCCGTGCTTAATAATCAGTTTTTCCATCATCGGTTTGTCAATCCACGGTTCCGCTGTCCATGCAGTATCAAAATAGACATCATGCCCTGCAAGAACTTCCAGCACCTCGTTCGCAAGCTTTAACCCGCCCATATGAGCTGCAATTATTTTAAGTCCGGGAAAATTCTTCTCAACTTCTATAATTGACTGCGGCGGGCATAAAAGTTCGTCCTCGTACGTAGGATCCCAGCCGGCGTGAAACAGCACAATTAAGTCCAATGCACGCGCAAGGTCGTAGACAGGAAAATTATTTTTGTCCTCCGGTTTGAAACGCTGAAGTGCAGGATGAAATTTCAGTCCTTTAATTCCGGCATCGTATATTTTGCTGACATAGTCCAATGCGGACTCTGAGGCAGGCATAACGGACCCGAAAGAAATCAGACGGTCGGAACTAATTTCCTGCGCAAAACTCAATATGTTTTTATGCTGATGTTCTCGCGTCGCTATGTTCAGCACAACGGATTTGTCAATTCCTGCTACGTCCATAGTCTGAAGCAGCTCGCTCTGTACAGGAAAACAATCGTTGGATACCTTAGAGCTGCCGCTAAGTTTTTTCATCGCATATTCTGCAACGTCATCAGGAAACAGGTGTGTGTGAAAATCAATAATCATGCCTGTATTATATCACTTTTCTGACAATTATCAGTCTCTGATTATTCGCAGAATTACTAAATAGCACACAATTTATCTAATATATGCCGAACTTTCTGCCGCACCGCTGCACACACAACTCTTCTTGAATACAGCAGCGAGGATACACAAAAAAATAAAAAAAATAAAACGAAAATTTCAATAACAAGTTGCACATCATATTTTTTTGAGCCGTACAGAAGTG
>JAUNNW010000128.1 GCA_030531285.1 Synergistaceae bacterium
TCACATTTGCGTTCCGCAATCGTTTTGGCAATGCTCATATGCAGACCGTAGCCCTGCTTAAAACGGTGCGGGATAAAATAACGGACACGGGCGCGCTTAGTGAGAACCATAGACATGGCAATAGTTGTGGCGGCTATTCCGTCCACATCATAGTCACCGTACACAATTACATTGGAATTTTCGTTAAGACCACGGAAAATATCGGCAGCTACGCCGTTGGTAGCACCAAGCTGCATTTCGCCAAGAAGATATTCCATGTCAGGTTTAAGCCACATATCAACAACTGAAGGGAATGTATTAAGCGTAACTCCGCGCATTTCAAGCAACGCAGCCTGAAACAGTGAGCAGCCGAAACGTTCGGCAACTTCCCAAGTATAACCGCTGGGGCGGTGTATGTTAAAGAGTTCTCCGGAACAGCGAGATACCATTGCCTTTACTCTTTCTCCGAAGCATAGAGCTCGTCTTCGAGCAAAATGCTGTCGGCTGTTTCAGTTGTATCCGTATTCTCGAATGCGGTTTGTTTAGAATTTGCGCTGTTTGACGGAACGTTAGACACAGTATCAACGACATTCTTCTTTTCTTCTTCAATTGCATACAATTTGTCATTCAATGCTTTAATCTGCCGTTTGTATTTATTTTTTGTTTCCAATTGTGCCAACAGCGAAAGCAACCACATCAAAATTACTCCTGCACAGAAAAGTCCTATCTCCCAAACCCCTTGTGGAAAATTCCATTCAGAAAAAAGAAAACGTACCTTGACGGTATCAAGGTTCTGAAAAGAATAAAGGGCGGACACAGACATAGTAATTACGATAGCAAGCATCGTGCACTTCATATCTACCAACCCCGCTTATTTTTTTATCGCTTATATAATACAACAAAAAACGCTAAATACCAAACAATAAAAAGCGGGAGAGAATATTCTCTCCCGCTTTTATAAAATTAGATGCAATTTAAGCTTTCGGAGAATGCATGTACCATTCAGCAACGATACCGCCGGCGACATAAATTGAGCTGTACGTTCCGAAAATGATACCAATAAGGAACGCAAAGGCAAAGTTGGCTATAACTTCTCCACCGAACAGAAGCATCGCAATTACAGGAAGCAGCGTCGTAAGCGCCGTGTTGATTGTTCTCGTGAGCGTTTCATTAATTGATGCATTGATAACATCAATAACACCTTTGCTGCGAACATCTTTCCAGTTCTCACGAATACGGTCCATAACAACTATCGTATCATTCAGAGAGTAACCGACTATCGTCAGAACCGCTGCTATGAACGTTACAGAAATCTCTCTGCCGGTAAGGCTGTAGATGCCAAGCATGATTGTTGTGTCATGAAACAGCGCCAAAACAGCTGCTACACCAAAACGGAAACGGAAACGGAACGCCATATAAATAAGTATTCCAAGAAGCGCAAGCGCAAGGGCTATAAGCGCCTGACGACGAAGCTCGCCTCCCACGACAGGACCGACCTTGTCTATCTGAAGAATTTCAGTTCCATCAAAATCTGCCTTCAGCTGATCCGTAACCTGCTGGCGAACGCTTTCGTCAGGAGCCTGAAGACGAATCAGGAAATTGCCGTTGTCATATTTCTGAATTGTAGCCTGTCCCTGATTTATCTTGTCAAGGCATGTGCGGACATCTGCAACTTCTGCATTCTGAGCAAATTTGACCTGGAATACAAGCCCTCCGGTGAAATCAACACTGAGGTTAAGACCTTTTGTAAAAAGCATACCAAAGGAGAGAATTATGAAGACTATACTGATCACAATCCAAAGTTTTCTGTATTTCATAAACGGGAAATTGAATTTAACGTTGTCAAACATGGTATCTGCCTCCCCCTACTTCTTCTGTCCGTTGTCACGGGCTGAAAGCATAACACCGAGTATCGAACGCGTGACGACCACGTTGCAGAAGACCGCCGCAATCGTACCGATGCTGAGTGTAACGGCAAAGCCTCTTATCGGGCCTGTTCCGCAGTAGAACAGGATTGCCGCTGCGAGCAACGTTGTGATATTGGAGTCGAGAATAACGACAAGAGCTTTTTTGAAACCTGCCTCAAGGGCTGCAAGATACGTCTTGCCCATGCGCGCCTCTTCTTTCATTCTCTCATAAATAAGAACGTTTCCGTCAACCGCCATACCTATCGTCAAGATAAGACCGCCGATACCTGGAAGCGTAAGAGTCGAGCGAAGCACTATAAGGCATGCCAAAACTATAAGCATCGCAACGCAAAGCGCGATGTCAGCGGCAATACCGAGCATTCCATAATAAACAAGCATGAAGATTACGACAAGCCCGAGACCAATAAGACCTGATTTTATACCCTTTGCTATTGAGTCAGCACCAAGTGTAGGACCGACAGAACGGTTTTCAAGAACTTCCACGTTTACCGGAAGTGCACCGGCGCGGAGCATAATTGCAAGTCTGTTAGCTTCTTCCGTTGTAAATTTACCGGTAATCTGCGCATTGCCGCCGGAAATTCTCTGCTGGACAACAGGTGCAGAAATCACCATGTCGTCAAGCACTATGGCAATCTGTTTGCCTACGTTCATTGCCGTTGCAGAGTCAAACAACTGTGCGCCTTCAGCATTGAATGAAATTGAAACCGCAGCTTTGCCGAACTGGTCAAAAGTCGTCTCCGCTTTAGTAAGCTGTTTTCCGCCGACATAAAGTTTACCAAGCAGATAACCGTTGCCCTCTTCGCCGTCGACCACCTTTACTTCTCCTGCATCCGGAACCTGTGCTTTCAGCTTTTCAACATATTCAGCCGCATTTTTCTTGGCTTCTTCATACATACTTACTGCGCTGTTGTAGCTTTCTTCCGTCTCATAATTCTTGCGATCGGGTTTCGCAGGAACTGAAGGTGATGCACCAAGGACTTGTCTAAACTCAAGAACAGCAGTACGACCGATAAGGTCAAGGGCTGCCTGAGGATCATCAATACCCGGAAGATCCAGTGCCACGCGGTCAGTGCCCTGTTTCTGGATAATTGGTTCCGCGACGCCGTACTGGTCAACACGGCTGCGGAGAACAGCGATGAGCCTTTCGACGCTGTCAGCGTTAATCGGGTTTTCCGCAGTGCCCTTTGCCTGCAAAACAATATGAGCTCCGCCTCTGAGATCAAGTCCCAGCTTAATCTTGTCCCTAATCGGGAACACGATAGCGGCTGAGACGGCGACCACGGCGACAACCAGTGCCAGCCGCCATTTGTCTTTCTTTACCATGCTTATGCCTCCTGACAAATTAACGAAGCGGATATAGAAACATCTCCGCTCCGTACCTTACCTTAATATTTTATTCTGCCGTTTTTTCAGCTTCGGGCGCTTCTGCTGTTCCGGCATTTTCAACTGTTTCTGCCGGCTGTGCTTCGCCTTCCGTTTTTGCCTTTTTGACGCGTTTCATT
>JAUNNW010000129.1 GCA_030531285.1 Synergistaceae bacterium
CGCTTTTAAGCGCTCTTTCAAGAGGCTCCGGTTTCAGTATCATTCCGCCGCTTCCGTAACAATAATCGTCGATTTGTCTGTAATCCCCGTCCGCAAAATCGCGGAGGTCGACCACTTCGATTTCCAGTTTGCCACCGGCTGCCGCTCTGCCTAAAATGCTTGAGCCGACGTAATTTTTCATCAACTCGGGGAAGGCTGTGAGAATTGAAATTTTCATTTTAATCCCAAAGACCTTCCGGCACCGAAGCGTAGAGCGTTTTGTTGCCAACGTCGACTCTCTGTACGGCTGTCCTGATTGCGGGCAGCGGTTTCAAACTTCCGTCAGCCGTGCGGATCAAGTAGACGTCATTGCTTCCCGTTTCCATGACCTCTTCCAGCTTCCCAAGCTCTTCACCTGTTTCGGAATCCAAAACCTTCATTCCCATGAGGTCGTCCGTCCAAAATTCGTTTTCTGAAAGCTCAACCCTCTCAGATTTGTCCACCGTAATCAGGCTGCCTTTAAGAAGTTCCGCCTCGTCCATTGAGCTTATGCCTTCCGCATTGAGGAAGAAGGTTCCCTTCCCGCTGTACGGGGCAATGCTTTTCACTTTCAAAGTGCGTCTTGGTTTGCCCGGTTTTTCCAGAACAAGCTCATTCATATCAAGGAAGCGTTCGGGAAAATCCGTAAGCGGAAAAATCAGCATGGTGCCTTTTACGCCGTGTGCCGCAGCTATTTTGCCGATTACAACGCGTTCGGAATTAATCCTCTTCGATATCGACATCGACTTTTTCGCCGGACTTGATTGACGCTGCCTTTGCGACGTGGCGGATGGCATTGATTGTTGAGCCTTTTTTGCCGATCACGCGTCCGACATCTTCCTGCGCGACCTTTATTGTTATAAGAACTGCTCCGCTATCGTTTTTGTCCTCAAGAATGCAGACATCTTCCGGTTTGGTAACAAGTCTTTTAACAATAACTTCTACAAGCTCAGAATAGTTCGGCATCTGTATCTGCCTTATTCAGCTTCTGCGGGCTGGGCTGCCGCTTCTTTTGCCGCCGCTTCTGCTTTTGCCTGTGCTTTCTTTGAAAGCTTTGCTTTCGGTTCTACATGTTCGTAGACAGGCGCCTCGAGGACTCCGGCTTTCTGAAGAAGAATTTTTGCCGTGTCTGACGGAGTTGCACCTTTGCCGAGCCAGTAAGCTGCGCGTTCGTTGTTGACTTTGATGTCCGCCGGCGTTGTAATCGGATTGTAAGTACCGAGAATTTCAATAAATCTTCCATCTCTCGGGCTGTGTGAATCTGCTACGACCAGACGGTAGAACGGAGCTTTCTTTTTGCCGTGGCGTGAAAGACGAATACGTACTGACATCTGTTCAAACACCTCCTGTTGTGTTTTTTTAGTGCTTTATTTTGAAAAGGCTTTTTTGCCGTTTTCGCTTTAGAAAAATTTATTTTTGAATTTCATCATTGAAGCAAGCTGCTTCATTTTTTTGCCGGACATTCCGCCGAAACTTTTCATCATGCCCTTCATCTGGTCATACTGTGCAAGCAGCTGATTGACCTGCTGTACGGTAGTCCCCGAACCTTCTGCTATTCTCCTGCGGCGTGAACCTTTTATAACAGCAGGGTTGCTACGTTCTTCGGGCGTCATTGAAAGTATTACCGCCTCAAGGTGTTTCAGCCTCTTTCCGTCCACATCCGCGTTCTGCAAGGCTTTTGCGGCGCCCGGAATTGGCAGCATTTCAACTATCTTGTCCAAAGGTCCGAGCTTCTGTATCTGCTGAAGCTGTGCAAGCATATCATTCAGCGTGAAGCGGTTTGACATAACGTTATCTGTCAGTTTCTGCATATCACTCAAATTAGTTGATGCCTGAACCTTTTCAAGCAGCCCCTGAAGGTCGCCCATTCCGAGAATTCGCTGCGCCATGCGTTTTGCGTCAAAAAGCTCAAGATCTTCCGTCTTTTCACCGCACCCCGCAAGCTTTATCGGGACTCCGGTCGCAGAGCGGATTGCAAGCGAAGGCCCTCCGCGCGCATCTCCGTCAAGCTTCGTAAGCACAACGCCTGTCAGCGAAAGCTTGTCGTTGAAGGCTGAGGCTACGTTCACCGCTTCCTGACCTGTCATGGAATCCGCAACAAGCAGGATTTCTGTCGGCGACACAGCCGTCTTTATCTCTTCAAGCTCCTGCATAAGTTCTTCATCAAGCTGAAGACGTCCTGCGGTATCTATGAGAATTACGTCGCAGAGATGGTCTTCCGCATAGCCGAGAGCTTTTTCAGCGACTGAAACGGGATTTGTCTCCCCATTTTCAGGCCCGTAAAAGGCGACCTTCGCGCGTTCTGCCGTAACTCTCAGCTGCTCGACTGCCGCAGGCCTTCTGAGGTCACAGGCGACTGCAAGGCATTTATGCCCTTTTGACTGCAGACGCTTTGCAATTTTCACGGTGCTTGTCGTTTTTCCAGAGCCCTGAAGCCCTGCCATGAGATAAACGGTCGGCGGCTTCGGAGAAATTTTAAGCGGCGCAGGTTCCTCGCCCATAATCTTTACAAGCTCTTCATAGACGATTGTAAAAATCTGCTGCGAAGGAGTTACGGAATTTACTATTTTCTGTCCTTCCGCACGCTGTTTAACTGCTTCGGTAAGCTGCTTGACTACCTTAAAATTAACGTCAGCCTCAAGCAGCGCGCGGCGAATTTCCCTTGCCGCATCGTCAATGTCCTGCTGCGAGAGTTTCCCTTTGCTACCGAGGGCAGAGAATATGCTTCCGAAACGTTCTTTTATGGTGTCAAACATTCTTAATCCTCAAAAAGTTTGTCAAAGGCGGACAAAACGTCCGGGGAAATTTCAGTTCTGTGTTTCCCGACAAGCTCCGCAAGCTCCTTTAGCTTTTTCTGCTGACTGAGCAGCGCAAGCTTCTCGTCGTAATTGTCCATATTTTCCCTTGCTTTGCTGATCAGGTCGTGTACTCCCTGACGCGAGATGCCGATCGCCTCTGCAATTTCCGCAAGCGAAAAATCCTGAAACCACGCCAGTTCGCAGGCAAGACGCTGTTTTCCGGTAAGCAGGCAGCCGTAGGTATCAAGCAGGAGCGTATCGCGTATTCGTTTCTGTACTATGCTTCCAAGCCCGTCCATACCTTCTGCCTCCAAACAACTGCGAAATTATATACTCCGTTTTGAAATGTGTCAAGCATTTTTCCTTTACAGATATTTTTCTGCCGCGGACAATAAAAAACTCCCGATATTTCGGGAGTAAAAAGCCTGTAAATTGCGCCGCTTATTCGTACAGTTTGTAAAGCGCCTGCGTTCCTTTGTCTTCAAAGCCTTTTTCGGCAAGTTTTTCATAAAGGCCAAGCGTGAGGTCAAGCGCAGGAAGCTCAATGCCGATTTCCTTTGCCGCTTCGCGCGCAAGCTTCATA
>JAUNNW010000130.1 GCA_030531285.1 Synergistaceae bacterium
CAGACAGACAGATTCTCTCCTTCCAGGCAGTCCGGAGTTGAGTTATTAAAAATTATCGCCATATTCTTAATTGTGGTAAGTCATGTGGTACAGACACTATGGGCAGAAAATTCGTCTGTGCCGTTTCAGAACTATATAATTCACCTTGACTGTGCTACTACTAACCTACAATATTTCGTATTAACCCTATTTGCCCATTTTGGAGTGTGGGGAAACAACATTTTCTTTGTTTCTTCAGCGTGGTTTTTGGGAAAATCCGAAGTCTGCAAAAAAAGAAAAATGGTTACGTATGTTTTTAGAGGTGCCCACTTGTTGTTTTTACCGCCTTATTTGATATACACACCACAAACTTAACTAAAGTAAGAAATATTAAGACGAGAAATAGCGTCAGATCGCTGTAAAGTACAATAAACGCGGGATGCTTGTCTATCCCGCGTTTTTATTTCCAGCTTTCGCTTTCGCAGCAGTTTTTCAGCGCGTGAATGAGATTGCTTTTTATTGTCGGAACTTCTTTTTCTATTTCCGCGAGCAGCTTTTTTGCGGTAATTCTTTTAGTGTCTTCCCCGTACGGGCAGCAAGAGCTTGTCACGGGAAGCGCAAGCCGCTCTGCTTCAAGCGCCGTGTTTCTTTCTTCAACGTAGACGAGCGGGCGTATGACGCGCAGCTTTGTCCGTGTCATGAATATATTCGGGCGGAAGCATTTGAAGTGTCCGCCGTAGCAGAGATTGAGCAGAACAGTTTCGGCGGCGTCGTCTTTGTGGTGCCCGAGCGCTATGACGTTGCAGTTTTCTTCTTTTGCGGCGGTTGCAAGCAGTCCGCGCCTGAAATTTGCGCACAGGC
This sequence comes from Synergistaceae bacterium, assembly GCA_030531285.1. Classification (GTDB taxonomy): domain Bacteria; phylum Synergistota; class Synergistia; order Synergistales; family Synergistaceae; genus Equadaptatus. Next base: position 841 of record JAUNNW010000130.1, read on the forward strand.
TGCACGGGGAGCGTTCCTCTCTTGCCTCAATGATTTCGTATGTGGAATGAGGCTCGACGCGTACGGGAATATCAAGTATTTTCATAAATTCAAGAAGCGCACCGGTGTTCATGCTGCCGTTTGACTGGTCGATGATGCAGGCGGAAAGGTCAAAATTTACGGGGCTTCTTTTTTTCAGAACGGCAAGGACAAGCGAGAGAACAAGGCTGTCTTTCCCGCCGGACAGTCCTATTAAAATCCTGTCGTTTTCTCTTATCATTTCATAATCGCGCACAGCCTCTCCTGCGCGGCGGATTATTTTGTGCGATAAAGGGTACCGCTCCTCAAAGTCATTTTTCAAAGCCTCCGGTCATCTCCTATGCGTTGTATCCTATCACAAACGGACAAAAAAATGGAGATAATCTGTCAAATATGTTAATATATTGTCCGGCAGGGGGCTTAAAACGAAAGGAAGGCTGACATGAACGATAAAATTTCTTCGGCGGCGTTTAAGTGCAGAGGTTTGTTCTGGACGCTGTTTGCCATAGGTTTTCTGATTTACCCGGGTAGTTTTTCAGCGGCAAGATACTGCGCCGGTTTTGTGCTTGTTGTTGCGGGACAGCTTCTGCGGTTTTGGGCTGCAGGATATATTCCGCAGTACCGCACCGAAGTTATAGGTGCGCCGGAGCTTATCACTTCAGGCCCGTATTCTTACATCAGAAATCCGCTTTATGCCGGCAATTTTATAATGGGTTTCGGTTGGGCTCTTATGGCTGGTTTCGGCTGGCTGACAGCATTCTGCGCGGCGTTTTTTCTGCTTTACTGCGTTGTAATAATCCCGGCAGAGGAAAAATTTCTTGAAGGAAAATTCGGAGCAAAATATAGCGCTTACAAAGAAAAGACGAGCGCTCTCATACCGCTTTCGTTTCCAAAGACGGCGGAGCAGGACAGGAAATTTGATTTCAAAGCGGCATGGGCGTGCGAGAGATATTCAATACGCACTCACGTGATCGTTACGGTTCTGCTTACGGCGCGTCTGCTGTTTTCCCGCTAAAATTCGCTGTAATTGACCTTTCTTCTGCGTTTTTCGGGCGGAACGTAGGCCGCAAGCGTGTCAAGGTCGATTATCATTCCGTCGCGTGCCGCAAGGACACGCGTTTTTTTTGTCGCCAAAGCGCTGACCAGTTCCTGCGGTCTTCTTTCAACAATCATTCGTCCCAGATGCGACAGTGTTACAAGTCCGGCAGAGCAGCCACGGACAAAATCGGCTGCGTCCGGCAGCGAATAGTGGTCAACGTTCGGACGGCGGATCAGCATCGTTGAGTTCAGCGATATAAATTTGCAGCGTTTGTAACGGTTTGTGAATTCCGGCAGGGGTTTTGTGTCGCTGATAATGCCCCAGGTCGGAAAACCGCGCCTGGCGAATATCAGTCCGAAGCAGTCAACCCCGTGGTGTACGTGCCTGACAGGCTCGACTGTTATGCCGTTCGGCAGTTTTATTTTTTCGCCGTCGCACATTTCGTACACGTTTTCGGCTTTTGAAGCGGAATAGGAGAGCAGCACGGGGTCTTCCGCAAAAGCCGCGTCGTGAGTAGTCAATATTGAGCCCTGTTTTTTGTAGCCGCCGCAGGTCATTGCTTCGGCGAGGACGTTCACGTCCGTGCTGTGGTCGATATGCCGGTGCGTGAGAATAAGCGTGCGTATGTCCTCCGGATTAAGCTGCGGACAGGCTTCGCAAATTTTTACAAGGCTTCCCGGTCCAGGGTCTATGACGCCGTTCAGTCCTGCGTAGCGAAACCACATTCCGCCTGTTGCGCGGTACTGGTGTATCATTGTAAAGCGTGCGCCTCCGGTGCCCAGATAGCGCACGAAATTTTTTGGATATTCAAAATTAGTTTTTCCCTGAACCATTTTTACCACCACTTATACAGACAGCTGTTCCTGTTCAGTTCGGCGCGTCTTTCTTTGTAATCGGGCACGATTTTTTCAACTTCCCGCCAAAATGCCGCGGAATGATTTAGCTCTTTCAAATGGCACAATTCGTGTACTGCAACGTATTCAAACAGTCTGTCGGGAAGCAGCGCAAGCTGAGTGGAGAAGGTGATGTTTCTTTTTGCGCTGCAGCTTCCCCAAACTGACGAAACAGGCTTAATGGATATTCTCGCCGGAGAAACGTCAAGTGCCTTGCAAAGGCGCGGCAGAACCAACGTAAAACGTTTTTCAAGCGAACGCGCGTACCAGCGTTCAAACAGTTTTTTTGCCTCGTGCTGCCTGCGTCTGTCCAACAGAAAACGGCTGCCGTCAAATTCCAGCCCTGCTGCGCAGTCCGCAAACGTAAGCGGGTATTCTTTTCCCTCAAACAGAAATAATTCTCCGTCCGTATAGTTTTTCGCTTGCGGCAAAGCGGCAGTGCGTTTTATAATTTCTTCAAGCAGCGGAGCAAGAAGCTTTTCGGTGGCAGCAGTAACTTTGTAACCTGCCGGAAGATTAACGGTTATATTCCCGCTAAGATCGGATTTTACCGCTATGTTCTTTCGTCTTGCGCTGCGCCGTACGGTATAGCTCTGCCCG
>JAUNNW010000131.1 GCA_030531285.1 Synergistaceae bacterium
CGGAGACCTGCCGAAAAAACGGCGCTCTTTTCCGTGAACCAGCGAGGCTCGTCAAAACCGCAGATATTTCCGGCGCAGCCTCCCGCGTCGCATATTACAGTTATGCCGCCGAGGGAGAAAAGTACTGCGGTTGCCCCCGACTGGTCAGGCGCGAAAGGGGAAATGAATTTGAAAAGCCCGTTCATTTTGCAGCCTTCCTTTCCGCAGCAGCCTCAATTTCGTCAAGCAGTTTTACAAGCCCGTCAAAGCCGAACGGCTGCCGTTCGCTGTTCCAAGACACGTTTGCCGCATCCGGCAGCCAGTATTCGGCGTCCCTGCCAAGGGAAAAATCTGATTTTTCCTGTCCGATTTCGTAATTCAGCATTGTCGGCGACGCAGGAAGATACAGCCTCGTGTCCGGGCTGACAAGCGCAAGCTGTCTGATGTAAGGATAAGACCCCTCGTTCAGATTTGCGAATACCGCGTCAACCTTGAAACCGTAACGCGACAGGGCAAGCGCAAGCTCGAAAGGCTCCGCATTCAGTGTCTGGCCTATTGAGAACGAGCAGCCGGCGAACTTTTCCTTAAAGCGCTGCACTCGCTCTTTTGCCGCTTCGTAAAATTCCGAATCGTCAAGCTTCCGGTCGAGCGCGGCGCCGAAAAGCAGATACTGCTTGTGTATTTTGTCCGCCTGATACAATCTTCTCAGCTCGGCATACGGAGTGCCCAGCCGCCGGCGCAAATCTTCGGCGGCAAGATTTGCTTCCGGATGCAGAACAAGATTAAGCTCCGCCGCCGCAAGCGCTTTGTATTCCTCAAAGCTTTTGCAGCGCGAAATTTCATTCGTCTTTGCAAAACACAGTCGGCGAAGCAGTTCGTAAAGCTCGCAGCTGTCATACAGCGGCGCAAAATGTCCGAGAAGATTGACACTGGCCGTCTGCCGGTCGTTGTTGGTACCCGGTAATTTTTCCAACAGCGAATATATGCTGCGCCGGACAGCAACCATAGGCGGTTTTACGCTTTCTCTTGTCAGCGCATACATATACGTCGGAATAACCTTTATATCCGGATTTTCTTCCTCCGCCTTACGGCAGACACGCTCCATGTCAGTGCCAAGCAGTGCGTCCGCGCAGGTAACGCAAAGCACGACAACCTTCGGACGCGGCTTGTAAAAATCTGCTATCTCCTTTACGGCATGCGGTATTTTCGTGAGATGGCGGCCGGTAACAAGATCTGTTTCATCCATCCGGAGAAAGAAAATCTTTTCTGAAAAACCTGCCGCCCCGCCTTCAATCGTGCTGTTTCTTCCGCAGCAGCCGGGGGAAACGACAAGCTCTACGGATTCGGGAATCGCAAGCCCTGCGCGTTTTACGCCGAAGCCCTGCGCGCCGGGCGAATTGTAAGACAAAGTCGCCGGCGAACTGTAGACAAGATGCTTCGTCGTTACAGCTTCCTGCGGAATGTCTTTCACTCCGCGCTCGGCAAGTTCTGCCATGGTAATGCAGTATGCGTTACCGTTCATTTTCTCCGAGTACAAACCTCGCAAGCTCAAAAAACTTTTCGCTGACGGGAAGTTTCGCATCGCCCTCGACAACAGTTTTGCCAAGCTCCTCAAAACGGGAAATGTCATCGCTTCTCGGAATATCCGCGACAACAGACAAACCGTTGGAGGCGGCAAAACGGCGCACGTTATCCTCCTCGTTCGGCACGTTCCTGCGGTTTAAAATAACTCCGCCGACCTTTGCGTAGCCTCTGTCGGCAAAATTGTTAACCGCCTGGTTTATGTTGTTTGCTGCGTAAAGCGCCATCTTTTCGCCGGAAGTAACAATAAGCACCTCTTCGGCAGCGCCTTCGCGTATGGGAGCGGCAAAACCGCCGCAGACAACATCTCCGAGCACATCGTAAAGCACGACGTCCGGCTTGAAACTCTCAAAAATTTTCAAGTCGTCAATCAGGTTAAACGTCGTGATAATACCCCGTCCGGCACAGCCAAGGCCTGGGGTAGGACCTCCCGCTTCTATGCAGAGAATGCCGCCGAAGCCCGTTTTGACAATATCGTCGCGCCCCGGCAGTTCATCATGCTCGCGCATAAAATTCATAACCGGCATAACAGGCTTGCCTCCGAGCAGATTTATTGTAGAATCAGCCTTGGGGTCGCAGCCTATCTGAATAACTTTTTTGCCGCAATTTGCAAGCGCCGCCGAAAGATTTGACGTAACCGTTGACTTGCCTATTCCGCCCTTACCGTAGACAGCAATCTTTTTCATTTTATTTCACCCTGACTTTCCCTCGGTTTTGCCAGCGTAACCGTTTTCGCCGAAATGCCCTGCAGCTTTCCGAGCTTGCCCGACAATGCGTTAATCTTGTCCGCAGGCGCGTCGATAATTACAGAAATAACATTCTTTCCGGCGCTTCTGTAAGGCACGCCTGTACGCGCGACTATATACCCGCCGAAATCCGACAGAATGGCGTTCAAGCCTGTCGTACAGCAGTCACCCTGCACAAGAATACCTATAATGGCAAGTACGTTCATCTTCAACTCCTCCAAAAAAACAAAACCGGACGCCCAAAGCGTCCGAGAAAAATGCCATGCAAAACACAAAACAGCCCTTCTCTCTTCAGCCTCAATCGCTGTTTCAGCCTCAGAATACCCTTCGTTTTCTCTGCAAGACAACTCTCGCAAATCAAACCTCGAAAATTATAGCACAAAAACCCTTGCTAAACTCAGCGGCTTGGGAAGTTTTTCCCAAGCCGCTTTGGTTTTTTGTTTCTGAGCTGTTTCGCCGGGCTATTTCATCCAACCGCCGCCTGTGCCGGCAAGCTCCGGTGTCCAGTTGAAGCGCACAAGGCGCATGCCGTACTGATTTTTCTCCAGCTCGCAGACAGAGCAGTATTGCATTGGATAGAAGAAAACTTTGTTGAGGTTAAAGTCAAAGTAGTGGCATAGCAGCGTCCATATTACTCCGCCATGCGTGACGATAAGCAGGTCGCCTTCTGTTTCTTCAAGCAGCTTTTCAAGCGCGTCTACGGCGCGCGTCTGCACACGGCGGAAGGTTTCTCCTCCCGGGCAGCAGCAGTCGGCAAATTCTCTGCCGGGAACGTCAAAGGTTTCATTCCATTTGCTGCGCACTTCGTCAAAGGTTTTGCATTCCCATTCGCCCATAAAAATTTCCTGCAGGCCTTCCGCTTCGCGTATGCTTTCTTTGCGTGAAGGGAACATAAGTTCAGCGGTTTGGCGCGTGCGAAGCATTGTGCTTGTGTAAATATTTGTCGGGTTAATGCCGATTTTTGCACCGAGCGCTCTTGCCTGCAAAGTCCCGTCGTAGCTCAGCGGCAGGTCTGTTCCCCCGCCGTAATAAATTCCGGCTTCAATTTCAGGGCTGGCGTGGCGTACGAGATAAATT
>JAUNNW010000012.1 GCA_030531285.1 Synergistaceae bacterium
TGAGAATGTAAATGTCAAAAAACCGTGATAAATGTTCCGAGTTGCGGTAAAATTGCTTTGGAAGGCGGTGATATGTTTTCCGCAACGCCTTATCAACTACGGATACCTCATTTTCTGTTTTTTCTTAAAATAAAATTTTTATTTAAAGCAGTTTCGGCTGTATTTTTCAGCTTTTTTGTGGTATTATCTTTGGCGTATAAGTTTGAATCTTACAGGAGGTTTTATCATGGCACAGGTAGTGGATACCAGCGATTTCCGCTCAGGTCTGAAAATCAAATGGGAAGGCGGCATGTGGGCAATACTTACGTGCGACCACCACAAGATGGGACGCGGCGGAGCAGTTATTCGCGCTAAGATGCGCAATCTTGTCACCGGAGCTTCAATGGAGCAGTCATTCAAATCGGGAGAACGTTTCGAGAGAATTGTTTTTGAAGAAAAACCGGCTCAGTACCAGTATAAAGACGGTGACGACTATATTTTTATGGATATGGAATCTTATGATCAGGTTATGCTGACGGAAGATGTTCTCGGTGATACGGTCAAGTATCTCGTTGACGATCTTGAGGTCAGTTTTGATATGTATGAAGGCCGCGTTATGGGTATCGAAATTCCGAATACGGTAACTTTAACGATTACGAGCACTCCTCCGGGATTCAAGGGCGATACGGCGTCAGGCGGCGGCAAACCTGCAACGTGCGAAACGGGGCTTGTGATTAACGTTCCTTTCTTCGTTGAAGAAGGAGAAAAGGTGCTTGTAGATACCAGGACAGGCGAATATCTGGAGCGCGCAAAGAAGTAATATCCGGCATTAACAACTGCTGAATTAAATTTAAATCGGGAGGTTTTGTTATGAACGCATTGGAAAAAGTTGCATATCTCAGAGGTCTTGTTGACGGTCAGAAAATTGCCGATACTGAGGAAAAGAAGCGTTTCGTCAACGCCTTGCTTGATGCTCTTGAATGTATTGCGACAGAGCAGAGCGATCATGTTGACGTGCATACGCAGCTTAACGAATATCTGGAACAGCTGGACAGCGATGTTACGGATCTTGAAGATGACGTAGACGAACTTCTCGGCTATGACGATGAGGAAGATGAACATCACTGTTGCTGCGGACACGAAGAAGACGGAGAATTTGAGGATTTTGACGAAGAGGAATATGCAGCGGTAACGTGCCCGTTCTGTGGGAAGGAATTTTATTACGAACCGGACAGCTATGATGAAGATGAGAATCTCCTCTGTCCGCACTGCGGGAAACCTTTTAAACAGCCTGAAATTCCTGCGGAAGAATAGTTTTTATGTCTGAAATTGAAACATCAGGCGGCAGCGGGAAAAGTTCTGTCAAGAAGGATTGCGGGACGGTAAAAGTTTCTGAAGAGGTCGTTGCCCGTATTGCTATGAAAGCAATTTCAGGGTTTGACGGCGTAAAGCCGGCAGTACCGGGCTTTATTACGGGATTTCGTCTCGGGCGCAAAACAATAAGCGGTGTGCGCGTGAATGTTTCTTACGAAGAGGAAAATCCTGAAATTATTGTAGATGCCTATGTACTGGTAAGATACGGACTCAGACTGCCGGACGTGTGTTGGGATTTGCAGGAAAGTGTCAAACAGCAGCTGGAAAAGGCTGTAGGCTATGCGATAAAAGCAGTTAACGTCTATGTCTGCGGTATTGATTTCAGCCGTGTTGATAAACCGGCGGATGACAGAAGCGCCGAACTGGCTTCCGGCGCAGCACAGGAATAGTATCGTAGTTTTGTAAGACCGTGGAGGCGTTGCTTCACGGTCTTACAAAAGTTTTGGCAATACCAAAGTTTTATACCTGGAGAAAGTTATCGTGAACAAATTAAACGAAAAAGCATTACATGCCAGAAGGGCACGCGAACTTGCGTTACAGCTTGTTTATCAGTTGTATGCGAGACCGGATGACGAACCGGATGAGATATACAACTGTTTTGCTTCTGATTTTGCTTCCGAAGCAGTCGATCTTGATAAAGCAAGAGAGCTTTTTCTCGGTGTGTGCGAAAATAAAGAAAAATTTGAAGAAATCCTTCTTGAAAATCTTGTAGGCTGGAGACCGGAAAGAATTTCAATGGTTGACAAGGCGGCAATTTTTATTGCGCTTTATGAAATTTACCGCAGCGAAAAGCAGACACCCGTTCCGGTCGCTATTGACGAATGCGTGGAAATAGCCAAGCGTTTTGGTACTGACGACTCGGGACGTTTTGTCAACGGAGTGCTTGGAAACATCGTAAGGAACAGCAATATTTAACCGATGTACAAAGTTGCGTTGCAGTCCGATATCCTGACCGTTGACGAAATGACTGAAAAGGTCAGGCTGGCGGTTTGCTCTGTTCCTGAACTCAGAGAACTTTCGGTGCGCGGCGAACTTCAGGGCTTTAAGCGGCACAGCAGCGGACATGTATATTTTACGCTTCTTGGCAAAAATTCGCGTGTTTCCTGCGTGTTGTGGCGTTCACAGGCAGCTTCTGTGCTGAGCTGGCCCAAAGACGGCGATGAGGTGCTTGTACGCGGACGTATGGATGTCTACGGAGCGTACGGTTCGTATCAAATTTACGCGTCAACGCTTCTGCCTCTCGGCGCAGGGGCAAAAGCCAGGGCAAAAGCCATGTTGCAGAAGAAACTTGAGGCTGAAGGACTTTTTGACCCTGAAAATAAAAAAGAATTTCCGAAATATCCTGAACGGGTGGCAGTTATAACTTCGCCTACGGGTGCTGCCCTGCAGGATGTGTTGAGAATTTCAGCCAAAAGATGGCCTTCAGCTGAAATCATAGTGATACCGAGTCTTATGCAGGGAATGGCAGCAGCGGAAGAAATTACGTCAGCATTTGCCAAAGTCCGGCAGCTTAAAGGAATTTCCGCCGTTATGCTTGTGCGCGGCGGAGGCAGCAGGGACGATTTGGACGTGTTTGACGATGAAAGGGTTGTGCGGGCGGTAAGTTCATGTCCTTTTCCTGTCGTCACCGGACTGGGACATCAGATAGACAGCACTTTGTGCGACCTTGCCGCTGACTCCGAAACACCGACGCCGTCAGGAGCAGCCGAGTTTCTTTTCCCTGATGCAAAAGAGGTAATTGCTTCTGTCGATTCGTTTGCGCAAGTGCTGTTCAAAGCGGTAAATTACAGACTTGATGACGTGGCAGGCGAGCTTGATGATGTGCGTGAGCGGGTTTCTTTTGCAGTGCTGAAAGGCTGCATTGCTCCTTTGGAAGAAAAGATTAATGCGCAGCTTGGCATCCTTGCCGAGAAAATAAAAAACAGAATATCTGCCGCCGAAAACAGGCTAATGTGCCTTGCCGCCGAGATAAACGCCGTGTCGCCGCTGAACGTTCTGGCTAAGGGATATACTCTTTGTCTTGATTCCGGCGGCAGAATACTTGAGTCTGCAGAACAGCTTTCACAGGAACAGCGTATGACAGTGCAGTTCTACGATGGTCGTGCAGAAACTGTAATCAGTAAAATTTTGAAGAAGAAATTAAGAGGCGCGGAATAATAATGCTTCCTCAGTCAATAGAGTGGATTTCGGAACGTAAAATCCTTAAACTGCTTGATCAGAGAAAGCTTCCCGGAGAGGTCGCTTTCAGTCTTTGCAAAAACAGTGAGGATATAGCGCAGGCAATTGAAAATATGACGGTGCGCGGGGCTCCGGCTATAGGGGTGGCAGCTGCCTACGGTACTGTTTTGGCAGCTTTGGAAGGCAGACAGGCTTTTTTTGCAGCTGTTGAGCGCCTTTCTGCTACCAGACCGACAGCCGTGCATCTGTTTTGGACGCTTGAAAAGATGAAAAAGTGCGCGGCAGAAACGCCTGACAGCGAAATTTACGCAGCACTGGAAAAGAAAGCTGCCGAACTGCTGAACGAAGATATTGAAATAAACAGAGCTATTGGAAAATACGGGGCGGATTTGCTTCCTGACAACGCAGAAGTGATTACACACTGCAATGCGGGGGCAATAGCCACCTGCGGATACGGTACGGCTCTCGGCGTTTTGCGTGCGGCACGAGAGCAGGGCAAAAGAATTAAAATATATGCAGACGAGACGAGACCGCGTCTGCAGGGCGCAAGGCTGACAGCATGGGAGCTTCTTGAAGACGGCTTTGACGTAACTCTGATAACGGATTCAATGGCAGCGTTCCTCATGTCACAAAGAAAAATTGACGCTGTCTTGGTCGGCGCCGACAGGGTTGCAAGGAACGGAGATACGGCAAACAAGATAGGTACGTATTCGCTTGCGGTTGCCGCCAAACACCACAAGGTTCCGTTCTATGCGGCTGTTCCCTTCAGTACGATAGATACGGATTGCGAGGACGGGAGCCGTATTCCGATAGAAGAACGCAGCATTGAAGAAGTTGTTAAGATTAACGGCAAACTCGCGGCACCAGAAGGCGTTAAAGTCTGGAACCCTGCTTTTGACGTTACCCCAGCCGAACTGATTGACGGTATAATCACAGAAAAAGGGGTAGTAAGAGTTCCTTGTGATTTGAAGAATTTATGGAGGAAACAGAATGAAAACTGATTACAGAATTGCTGACAAATCACTGGCTCCGGAAGGACGCAGAAGAATTGACTGGGCATGGCAGTATATGCCTGTCCTGAGACTAGCCTCCGAAAAATGGAGCGTTGCAAAACCACTTGCTGGTCACACAATTGCCGCCTGTCTCCATTTGGAAGCGAAAACGGCATGTCTGCTGAAGGTTCTGAAAGAGCTGGGTGCAGAGGTTGCGACTGCCGGCAGCAATCCGCTTTCAACTCAGGATCCTGTCTGCGCAGCGCTTGCGGAGGAAGGCATACACGTTTTCAGCCGCCGCGGAATGTCTGCGGAAGAATATGACGAAAACCTCGGACTGGCGCTTGACTGGAATCCGGATATCATAATAGACGACGGCGGAGACCTTGTAGCAATGCTTGCCGAAAAACGCAGAGATTTGATTCCCGCGATACTCGGAGGTTGCGAGGAAACAACTACCGGAATCAAACGTCTTCGCGCCATGGAGAAGGAAAAGTTGCTTCCTTTCCCAATGCTTGCGGTCAACGATGCAAAGAGCAAGCATCTTTTTGACAACCGTTACGGAACGGGACAGTCCGTATGGGATGCGATACTCCGCACTACCAATTTGGTCGTTGCCGGCAAAAACGTTGTCGTGTGCGGATACGGATGGTGCGGCAAAGGCGTTGCAAAACGCGCCATGGGACTTGGAGCAAAAGTGACGGTCGTTGAGGCTGACCCCCACTGTGCACTTGAAGCTCTTATGGACGGCTGCGAAATTATGGATATGGAACAGGCGTCTTCAGCCGGTGACGTATTCATAACCGTTACGGGCGATATAAAGGTAATACGCAGAGAGCACTTTGTTAAAATGAAAGACGGTGCAATACTCTGCAATGCAGGACATTTTGACGTTGAAGTCTATCTGCCCGACTTGAAAGCTCTGTCGGTTGAAAAGAAAGATACACGCACCAATATAGAGACATACGTAATGCCGAACGGCAACAGGCTGCATCTGCTTGGGGAAGGCCGTTTGGTTAACCTTGCCGCAGGCGACGGACATCCCGTTGAAATAATGGATATGAGTTTTGCAATGCAGCTGCTTTCGGCAATTTACATAGCAGAGCACAAACTTGAAACTGCGCTGTATAACGTTCCCGAAGAGCTGGACAAGACAATAGCAGAGCTTAAACTTGAATCGCTTGGCTTAAGGCTTGAAATCCTGACAGACGAGCAGAAGCGCTATCTTGCGGATTGGAGAGAATAGAATGTCAAAAATTTACAAAAACGTTGCAGTGTGGGATGCACGGCGCAGCAAAGCGGAATTTTGCGACGTTGAGGTGGAGGGAACGGAATTCAGAACGGTTGCCCCTGCCGGTTCTCTGAACGGCGAGAACTGTTTTGACGGAAAAAGAAGAACGGCAATGCTTCCCGGTTTCGTGAACGCTCACGGGCATGCCTCCATGACGCTTCTGCGGGGACTTGGCGAGGACCTGCCGCTTATGGAATGGCTCCAAAACCGTATATGGCCTGTTGAAGACAGACTTAACAAGGTTTTTGTAAAAGCAGGAGCAAAACAGGCAATGCTCGAAATGCTTTCAACCGGAACAACTTGTTTCGCAGATATGTATTTCTTCATGGACGGTGTCGCGGAAGCGGTACTTGAAACAGGCATGCGCTGCGGTTTGTCGCGCGGTATGATTGACGACAAGGACGGAGAAAAACTGCGGGACAATATTAAACTCGCGGAAAACTTTAACGGGGCAGGCGGCGGTCTTGTCAGCGTGCAGCTTGGTCCGCATGCGCCCTATACAATGACTTTCTATATGCTTAGAAACGTTGCCGAAGTAGCAATCAGCAAACGTCTCGGAGTTCAGCTTCACTGGCTTGAAACAAAAGATGAATGGAAGAATACATCAATGTCAGGAACGATGACACCTGAACAATGCCTTGAAAACAGCGGCCTTACAAGGGTAAAGCAGCTTGTCCTTTCTCACTGTGTATGGCTTGACGAAAGCAGGCTCGGATTTTACAAAAAGGACAACATAACGCTTGTCAACAATCCGAAAAGCAATCTGAAACTGGGTAGCGGGGTAGCGCCGGTTGCAAAATATCTCAAAGCCGGTATCAAAATAGCGCTTGGAACAGACGGTGCTTCAAGCAACAACAGTCTTGACATGTGGGAAGAAATGAGATTTGCGGCTCTCGCGCAAAAGGGCTATTTCATGGACCCTGTGCAGCTTAAAGCCGAAGAAGCCCTGAAAATGGCAACCTATGCCGGAGCACAGGCTCTTGGTTTTGACAAATGCGGGCTGATTAAAGAAGGCTGGAAAGCGGACTTTATGCTTGTAGATCTTGACTCACCTCAGTATATGGGCTGGAACGAGGATAATCTTGCGGGCTATCTTGTGTATTCCGGCTCATCGAAGGACGTCAAAACAACGGTTGTCAACGGAAAAACACTTTACGAATGCGGCGAATTTACAACGCTTGACAAAGAAAAAGTCATCGCTGAAGCCCTGTCGGCACGCAGCGAGATGACAAAATAGATTCATCTTAAAAATCGCAATTAATTATCGGGAGGCATAATAAATGCAATACAGAACAGGCAAAGAACTCAGAGAACTATTTCTCAGCTTTTTTGAAAGCAAAGGATGCCGCAGACTTCACAGCTTTTCGCTGACGCCGGACGATCCAACGCTGCTTTTCACAATTGCGGGCATGGTGCCTTTCAAGCCGTATTTCCTCGGCATCAAAACTCCTGAATTTACCCGTGCTACGACTTCGCAGAAGTGCGTGCGCACGAACGACATTGAAAACGTCGGACATACCGCGCGTCATCACACTTTCTTTGAAATGCTCGGTAATTTTAGTTTTGGTGATTATTTCAAAAAAGAGGTTATACCCTGGGCATACGAATTCCTAACGGAGTATATTGGGCTTGAACCCGAGCGTCTCTACGTGACGGTTCACGTTACCGACGACGAAGCATACGAAATCTGGAACAAAACTGTGGGTATTCCAGCGGATCACATATACCGTTTTGACGAAGACAATTTCTGGGCTTCAGGACCTGTCGGTCCGTGCGGTCCGTGTTCTGAAATACTTTATGACCAGGGTGAGGAATATTCGTGCGGCAAACCGACCTGCGCGCCGGGATGTGACTGCGACAGATACCTTGAAATATGGAATCTCGTGTTTATGCAGTTCAACCGCGCGGAAGACGGAACGCTTACCCCGCTTCCCAAGAAAAATATTGATACCGGCATGGGACTTGAAAGACTTGCCTCTGTCGTGCAGAACGTAAAAACAGACTTTGAAACGGATCTTTTCCGCCCGATAATTGACGAAACCTGTAAGCTTGTCAACGTAAAATACGGGGAAGACCCGAAAAAAGACCTTGCAGTACGCGTCATTGCCGACCATATACGCGCCTCGGCGTTCATGATTTCCGATGGTATTCTGCCTTCAAACGAAGGCGGAGGATACGTGCTTCGCAGACTTATACGCCGCTGCGTGCGTTTCGGACGTCTTATGGGCATCGACCATGCGTTTCTTACAGGTCTGCTTCCGGTAGTCGCAGCTTCAATCGGTGACGAATACAGTGAACTTGAAGAGCAAAAAGCGTTTATCAGACAGGTGCTTGAACTTGAAGAGTCCCGTTTCTCAAAAACGCTTGCACAGGGCAGCGACCTTCTTGACAGTGCAATAGAAAAGGTTAAGGCGGACGGACACAGCATACTCTCAGGCGACACAGCCTTTGAACTTTACGATACTTTCGGCTTCCCGTTTGAACTTACGGAAGAAATATGCGAAGAGAAGGGTATGACGGTAGACCGCGAAGGTTTTGACAGAGCTATGGAAGAGCAGCGCGAACGTGCGCGCAGTTCAAGCAAACAGCTTGAAAACAGAATTTTGAAAACCGTCTACACGAAACTCGCAGACACTCTCGGCGCTACGAAATTTCTCGGCTATGGCGAAACAAAAGCTGAAAGCCGCGTTCTTGCCATTGTTGCTGACGGTGAAGAGGTCGAAACGCTTGTAGCCGGACTTGAGGCCGATGTAATTCTTGAAGCGACGCCATTCTATGCGCAGAAAGGCGGACAGGTCGGAGACAAAGGCACGCTTGTCTGCGATGGTATGACGTTCAAAGTCAATGACACAACCTATCCTGCCTCGGAGCTTATAGTTCACAGCGGCAAACTGATTTCAGGTGAACTTAGAAAGGGACAGATGGTTACAGCTGAAATAGACGTTGAGCGCAGAAAAGACATTCAGCGCCACCATACGGCAACGCATCTGCTTCAGGAAGCGCTTACAAGGGTTCTTGGAAACCACGTGCGCCAGGCAGGTTCGCTTGTCACGCCGACAATGCTGCGTTTTGACTTCAACCATTTCCAGCCGGTTACACCTGAAGAAATCAAGGAAGTTGAAAAAATAGTATATGCCGAAGTTTTGAAAAATACGCCGGTCGTTACCATGGAAATGGAAATTGAAGAGGCGAAGAAAACAGGCGCCAGGGCACTGTTTGACGAAAAATACGGCGACGTCGTCCGTGTCGTTGACGTTAAAGGCTTCTCAACAGAACTTTGCGGCGGTACCCATGCAAAAGCAACCGGAGAAATCGGGCTTGTTAAAATTCTCCGCGAGGAAGGCATAGGCTCCGGCGTCCGCAGAATAACCGCCGTTGCCGGCAGCGAAACGCTTCCTGTCGTTCAGTCGATGAGCGCAGCTCTCGCCAATCTTATTGAACTGCTCGGCGGCGATCTTGAAAGCGTAGGCAGCAAAGTGGGTACTCTGCTTGACGAAAAGAAAATACTTGAACGCAAAAACAAAGAACTGCAGGTAAAAACTGCTGTCAGCAATATTGAAAATACGGTTAAGCCGAGAGCAACCGCAAACGGCGTAGACCTTATTGTTGAAAGCTTTGACGGCGTAACGCCCGACCTTATGCGTCAGATTGGCGACAGAATACGCCAGAAATTCCCTGTCTCCGTTATCATAATTGTCGGAAAAGGAGACGAAAAGGCGCTTGTAACCTCAATGGCAAGCGATGAAGCCGTGGCAAAAGGTGCCCACGCAGGGAAAACGCTTCAGCAGTTTGTCTCTGCAATGGGCGGAAAAGGCGGCGGCAAGCCGAACCTTGCGCAGGGCGGGGTGGCCTCCACGGAAAAACTCGGCTACGCAGTCAACGCGTTGGCGGATGTTTTTGAAGGACTTGTAAAATAAATGCCGAGAATTCTTGCGCTTGACATAGGAAGTGTGAGAATAGGAGTTGCAGTCAGCGATCCTCTGGGAATATTTGCCCAGGGGGTTGCTGTGCTTAAAGCAAAAAAAGACTGGCTGTCAGAGTTTGAAAAACTGGCTGCCGGATACGGAAATCCTGTAATCCTGATCAGTCTGCCCAGAAGAACTACCGGAGAAGAAGGTCCGGAAGCGGAAAACATCAGAAAAAAAGCAGAACTGATACGCACTCGTCTTCCGCAGTGCGAAATAAGATTTTGGGACGAACGCTTTACAACAGTTATCGCCAATCAGGTACTGCTTGAAGCAGACGTTTCCAGAGAAGGAAGAAAACAAAGCGTGGACAAAATAGCTGCAACGCTTCTGTTGCAAAATTATCTTGACAGTATGAAAGGATAAATTTTTTGTTGCCGGATACCGAAGGACTTAAAATAACGCCGTCAATGAAACAATATCTTTTCTGGAAGGAAAAATATCCGGATTGTTTATTGTTTTTCCGTATGGGCGATTTTTATGAAATGTTTTTTGAGGATGCCAAAATTGCCTCCTCTGTGCTTGATCTTGTGCTTACCTCGCGTTCAAAAGACGAAAACGCCATTCCAATGGCGGGCATACCGTTTCACGCAGTCAACTCTTATCTTGGAAGGCTAATAGCGGCAGGCTACAGGGTGGCAATATGCGAACAGACAAGTGAACCCAACGGCAGGGATTTGGTGGAACGCGAAGTTACGCGCGTTGTAACGCCCGGTACATGGCTTCCTGACGATTCTGACAGTGAAGGACGTATTGCGGCTGTTTATGCCGATGGTAAAACCGTTTCTCTTGCGCTGCTTGTGTCCGGCACCGGCACGCTTCACGCCGCTACCTTTGCGCGCGACGCGGCAATTTCAACGCTTATGTCGTTTCGCCCTGACGAAATACTTGTAAGGAAAGGAACTGCTGAGGATATTAAAAAATACTGCGGCAACCTATTGCCGGCAAGCATTTCAGAACGGGAAAGAGGAGAATTTGACGCTGCTTCAGGTTCGCGCTGGCTCTGTAAAAAATGGGAACTTGCGACGCTGAAGGCAATGGGCTTTGACGACAGAGACTCCGCTGTCGGCTGTGCCGCTGCCGCTTTGCGTTATCTTGAAGAGACTCAGTTCTCAAAAGCCGGGCACGTACGTTCAGTTACTCCGATACTTCCTTCGCAGAATATGATTCTCGACCAAAGCACTCAGTTAAATCTGGAACTTGTTGAACCTGCCGGCACCTCGCTGTTTTCAATTCTCAACCGCTGCAGAACGCCGATGGGCAAAAGACTCCTCAAGGAATGGATACTTGCTCCGCTTCAGGATATTGACGAGATTAAACGGCGCCAGAGTTCTGTCGGTCTGCTTGCCGGTGACAGAAAACTGTCGTCCGAATTGGAAGCATCACTTTCGGAGTGCCGAGACATAGCACGCTCAATAGGGCGGTTAACGCTTAAAATGGCATCTCCTCTTGATCTTGCGGCGATAAGAAATACGCTGAACAAACTGCCTGAAATACGTGCTGCCGTCCATAAAACAGAGCTTGAAGACTGGATTGCTGTGCCCGATGTTTCCGACTTGTCGCATTTGCTTAACGTGGCGCTTGCGGAAGTTCCGCCGCGTATGCTGCGCGATGGCGGTGTAATCGCGCCTGGTTACAACGCCGAGCTTGACCACTGGAGAAATATGTCAGTTGATTCTTCAAACTGGCTTAAAGAGTTTGAAGCGCGGGAGAGCGAACGTACCGGCATAAAAACCCTGAAATGCGGTGTGAACAAGGTATTCGGCTATTACATAGAAATCCCGAATACGGGACTTGACAGGGTGCCTGCGGAATACGTCCGCAAACAGACGCTCGTCAACGGAGAACGCTTTATAACCGAAGAACTCAAAAATTTTGAACGCGATATGTTCCGCGCAGGCGAGGAAATAGCCGCCATTGAAGACAGGCTGTATAATTCGCTGCTGCTTTCCGCACTTGCAAAAAGCAGCGAGCTTCAGACGATAGGCAGATATCTGTCGCTGCTGGACGTTTTCCAGTCCCTTGCCCGCGTTGCCAGGGAAGGGCGGTATGTATGCCCTGAAATGGACAGAAACTGCGATTTCATTGTAAAAGGCGGGCGCCACCCTGTAATTGAAGCGGCTCTCGGAAGATTGCCTTTTACCCCGAACGACATCAGTTTCAGCAGCGAAAAAGGACAGCGCATAGCGATTATCACCGGTCCAAATATGGCAGGAAAATCCACCTATCTCCGTATGGCGGCATTGCTTGCGATAATGGCTCATATTGGAAGCTGGCTTCCTGCGGAAAAAGCAAGAATCGGCATAATAGACCGTGTCTTTACGCGCATAGGCGCAAGAGACGAGCTTGCCAGAGGACAGAGTACCTTTATGGTCGAGATGGTGGAAACGGCAAACATACTGCGCCATGCAACGGACAAAAGCCTTGTAATCCTTGATGAGGTCGGACGCGGAACGTCGACGTACGACGGACTTTCAATAGCGTGGTCGGTAATAGAATATCTGCACGGACAAGAAGCAAGACAGGCGAGAGTTCTTTTTGCTACGCACTACCACGAGCTGACGAAGCTTGCGGGACTTTTGTCAGGTGTCGTGAACCTGAGCATGGCAGTTGAAGAAAAGAATGACGGAATAATATTCCTTCACAAAATTATTACAATGCCGGCTGATCGTTCGTACGGCATTGAGGTTGCTAAACTTGCGGGAGTTCCCGCTTCTGTACTCCGCCGTTCTCGCGAACTGCTTCAGCAGTTTGAAGAAGACGCTTCCGCTAAGGAACTTTCGGAAGCGGTAAATCATAATCAGATGACACTTTTTGATATAAAACAAGAAGCAGTACTTGAAGAGATAGCCAATCTTCAGCCGGACGAACTTACGCCTATGCAGGCACTTCAGTTGCTTTACAAACTGAAAAAAGCAAGCAGGGAGGCTCTAAATCTATGACGATACGCAGACTTGACGCAGACCTCTCGATGAAAATAGCGGCAGGCGAAGTTATCGAACGCCCCGCATCGCTTGCAAAGGAACTTGTAGAAAATTCAATAGATGCCGGAGCCAAAAATATAACGATTGAAACGGAACAGGGCGGCAAAACCTGTTTTACGATAGAAGACGATGGCTGCGGAATAGAATTCGGCGAACTTCCGCTTGCTCTTGAACGCTACGCGACAAGCAAAATAGCTGCGATAGAAGATTTGGAAAACATTCACACTCTCGGCTACAGGGGCGAAGCTCTTGCCTCAGCCGCTTCCGTAAGCCGCATGGAAATACGCAGCCGTACAGAAAGCGGTGAAACAGGCGGAATAATTGCCTGCGAAGGCGGAAACATAACGCTGTATACAGAAATATCCTGTAAAAAGGGAACAAGAATACAAGTTGACGACCTTTTTTACAACGTTCCGGCGAGAAGAAAATTTTTAAAAACCGCTTCAGCCGAACTTCGCAGAATTATTCAGGTGGTCAACGATTATGCCCTTATCCACCCTGAAATCAGCTTTGCAGTCTTTTCGGACGGCAAAAAACTGCTTGACAGATTGTCTGTCAGCGATATAGACGAAGCGCTCAGACTGCGCTGGGGACAAGAAACAAAAATATATTACACGGAGTCAGACAGGGACGGAATTTACTGCCGGCTTTGGTGGAATCCGATGCCGAACAGCCGGAGGACCACTATATCGGTATTCATAAATGACAGACGAATACAGGACACGACCGTAAAAGCTGCAATTACCTCGGCTGATGCCGCGGCTTACGGGGAATGGCTTGTGCTGATAAAAATGCCGCCTGAGGAGGTCGACGTCAATATACATCCGGCAAAACAGGAAGTGCGGTTTAGACATTCGCAGGACATATTCAGAGCGGTCTACTCAAACGCGCAGACAGTCCTGAAAAACAAATATCTGCCGGAAAACAAAACACTTGAAAATACAAATGCTGACAAAGAATTTTTTGTCGAAATGCCTGTCGGAAAATTTGCGGAACGGACATCGGGAAGGGTTGCGTCACCTTCGCTTTCGTCGTACGGAAGAAGCTTCAGCGGAGGAAGCACCGTAAATTCCGCCAATATATTTTCGCCAGGCAGACTTATGTCGGTTAATGCGTACAATCCGTTTGAGCGTGCTAAACAGCCTGTTGAAAATAAAGTGTGCGAAGAATACCTATTCACTCCCGCGGAAAAAGCGGGCAAAACGTTTGAAAGCGAATACATCGGACAGACCTCAAAAGGATTTTTAATCTTTGAATTCAGCGACGGAATTGCAATAGTAGACCCGCACGCTGCGCATGAAAGAATACTTTATGAACGGATAAAAGCCTCGTTCAAAGATGAAGTGGCTGTGCAGAAGCTTGCTATTCCGGCTGAAATACCGCAGGCACTGCTTGCCGACGTTATCGCGAACGATGAAACATTAAAAAAAATAGGTTTCATATGCGCAGACGGAAAATTGGCAGGAGTGCCAATGCTGCGCGGACACGGTCATCTTGCGCCGCTTGAAATGCTGCGTTCTGCGCTTGCCGGAATAAAAAGTTCGGACAGACAGGAAAAAATCGACACCGAAGTGTGGTGGAGAATAGCAAGACTGGCATGTAAATCGGCTGTAAAACTCGGAAAACACATTGAAAAAGAAGAGGCTGAACAGCTGCTTGAGCAGCTTAAAAAGTGCGAAATGCCGTTTGCCTGCCCGCACGGCAGACCCACGATGTACAAAATTGACAATCTTAGGCTCGAAAAAATGTTTGAAAGATGAAAACGAAACTGGTTGCCATAATAGGGCAGACGGCAGTCGGCAAAACGGAATTCAGCCTTAAACTTGCCAAAAAACTGAACGCAGAAATAATATCCGTTGATTCTCGGCAAGTCTACAGGCACTTAAACGTCGGCGCGGACAAAATATCTGCCGAAATACGCGCGGTGATACCACACCATCTCATAGACGTAGCCGAGCCTGACGAGATTTTCTCGGCTGCAGATTTCGCGGCGCTTGCCCAAAAGGCAATAAAAGAAATAAAAGCCATAAATAAAACGCCTCTGCTTGTCGGCGGAACTCCGTTTTATTACAAGGCGCTGCTGGGTACCCTGCACGAGGATTTGCCGAAAGACGAAACGTTAAGAAAAGAACTTGAACGCGAAATTGAAGAAAAAGGGCTTGCCGCGCTTCACGCAGAGCTTGAAAGCGTTGACCCCGTTTCCGCGGCAAGAATTCATCCCAACGACCCCGTACGCACTATGCGGGCAGTTGAAATATACCGCCTGACGGGAAAACCCGCCGGCTGGTGGTACGAACATCAGAACAGGAAAGAACCTCCGTACGATATACTGTATATCGGACTGACGCGCAACAGGGACGAGCTGTACGAGAACATAGCAAAACGCGTCAGACAGCAGTTTGAAAACGGTTATCCCGAAGAAGTCCGCTGGCTGCTTGAACACGGCTGCGACGAAAAGCTGCCTGCGCTTCAGGGCTTCGGCTACAGGGAACTTGTGAACTATCTTAAAGGCAGATGTACTTACGAAGAGGCTCTTGAAGGTGATATACGCTCAACAAAAGCCTTTTCGCGCAGACAAATGACATGGTTTAAGCATTTTGAGCCGTGCGTGTGGTACAATTTGTCTGAAATGAAAACGGAAGAAGTCCTGCTTGACGCAGCCGCAAAATGCAAAACTTTTCTCTCGGAGGAACAGACATGCGAGTAATTACCGCTGACCCTATAGGGCTTTGCTTCGGTGTCAGACGTGCGATAAATATGCTTGAACAGGAACTGCAGAAAAACAGCAGGGTATATTCGCTCGGCAGTCCTATTCACAACCCGCAGGAAATAGCCAGACTCGAAAAACTTGGACTTGTCGTAGTTGACAAAATCGACGACATTCCTGAAAACTCGGCGGCATTTGTCCGGACGCACGGCGCAACGCCGCAGATATTTGAACAGCTTGAAAAAAAATGCTCGTCTGTAATAGACGGAACCTGCCCTTTTGTGAAAACCGCACAGGAAAGGGCGCAGTCGCTCTCTGAAGAAAACTATACGGTTGTCATTTCCGGCGATAAAAATCATCCTGAAGTGCAGGCAATCATGGGCTGTGTCAAAGGCAGTTCTGCGGTAGTTTCCGGCGCTTCGGAAATACCCGAAACACTGCGCGGCAAACGCTGCGGAATAATGAGCCAGACCACGCAGAAAGTGACAGTTTTTTCGGAACTTGTCAGTGCTTTCGTTGATATGTCGCCTGAAATTAAAGTGTACAACACAATCTGCAAAGCGACGCTCGCGCGTCAGGAATCATTAAAAAGGTTGACCTCAGACGTAGATGGTATTATAGTACTTGGCGGGCACGACAGCGCGAATACGAGAAACCTGGTACGCATTGCGGAAGATGCCTCTGTTCCCGTGCTTTGGATTGAGTGTGCGGAACAGCTTGAAAGGAAGTGGTTTGAAGGCAAAGAAAGCATAGGAATAGCTGCCGGATGCAGCACACCGGACTGGCTGATAAAACAGCTGATTGAAAAATTACAAAAGATGTAATCACAGAAGGAGCAGAAGAAAATGGTAGACGAACTTCGCACAAACGAAGAAAATGC
>JAUNNW010000132.1 GCA_030531285.1 Synergistaceae bacterium
TTGAGAGGTGATTGTTGTGAAACAGAACAGAGAACTTGCCGTAATGGACGGAAACGAGGCTGCTGCGTACATAGCCTACGCATTTACCGAAATCGCAGCCATATATCCCATAACGCCATCCTCGCCGATGGCGGAAAAAACTGACGTTTGGTCGGCAAATGGAAAGAAAAATATCTTTGGACAGCCGGTAACACTTGTTGAAATGCAGTCAGAGGCAGGCGCAATAGGCGCTGTTCACGGAGCGCTTGAAACAGGCGCCCTTGCGGCGAGTTTTACGTCGTCGCAGGGTCTTATGCTTATGATACCCGTCATGCACCGCATTTCAGGACAGCGTCACCCCGCAGTTCTCCACGTTGCCGCGCGAACTGTCGGCACGCATGCGATGTCGATTTTCGGTGACCATTCGGACGTTATGAACTGCCGCCAGACAGGCTGGGCACAGCTCTGCTCAGGCTCAGTGCAGGAAGTCATGGACCTTGCGGCGGTCGCCCATCTTGCGGCGGTCAAAGGCCGTATACCGTTCATGCATTTCTTTGACGGCTTCCGCACTTCTCACGAAATAGACAAAATTGAAAAATTGGAATATTCCGAGCTTGCGCCGCTGCTTGACCGCGAAGCGCTTGCGCTGTGGCGCGCCAACGCGCTGAATCCGGAACATCCCGTGCTTCGCAGTACTGTCCAGAATCCTGACGTTTATTTTCAGGTGCGCGAAGCAAACAACCGCTTCTACGATGAGCTTCCCGATATAGTGGAGGATTATCTTGCGCAGATAAGCGACATCACGGGGCGCGAATACCACCTCTTTAACTACTACGGAGACCCGCTTGCGGAAGACGTTATCATCGCTATGGGCTCTGTATCCTCAACAATCAAAGAAACGGTTGACTGGCTTAACTCAAAGGGACGCCGCGTCGGTTTTCTTCAGGTTCACCTCTACCGTCCGTTCTCAATACGCCATTTCATTGAGGCGCTCCCGAACAGCACGCGGCGCATAGCCGTTCTCGACCGCTGCAAGGAAATGGGCGCAGCCGGCCAGCCGCTCTATCAGGACGTGTGCGCTGCGTTTAACGGAACGGGACTTACAGTAGACATAATAGGCGGGCACTACGGGCTTTCTTCAAAAGACACAGACCCGGCGCAGATAGTCGCAGTCTACGACAATCTTGCGGCGCCAATGCCCAAAAACGGTTTCACAATCGGCATAGAAGACGACGTCACAGGACATTCCCTTGACAGCCATTGCGCCGTATATCCTGACGCGTCCAGACAACACAGTTTCAAATTTTGGGGGTTGGGCGGCGATGGAACTGTGGGCGCAAACAAAAATACGGTAGACATAATCGCTGATAACACAGATAAATACGGACAGGCGTATTTTGAATACGATGCCAAAAAGTCGCTCGGAGTAACAATCTCGCACCTGCGCTTCAGCGACGAGCCAATACGTTCAGCGTATCTTGTCCGTCAGGCAGATTTCGTTGCGGCACATAACAAAGCGTACGTGCTTCAGGACTTTGACGTTGCGGGCGAACTTCGTTACGGAGGCACCTTCCTGCTCAACTGCAGCTGGAAACCTGAAGAGCTTGAAACAATACTGCCTGCGAAAGTCAAACGCACCCTTGCGGAGCGCAACGCGCAGTTCTACATAATTGATGCAACAGAGATAGCGCAGCGGCACGGACTCGGAAACCACGTCAACATACCGCTTCAGTCGGCATTCTTCCACCTTGCGGGTATAATACCGGTTGAAAAAGCGGTTGAATATATGAAAAAAGCGATAGAAAAAACCTACTTTGCCAAGGGCGACAAAGTTATAGCGCAAAACATCGCCGCAATCGAAGACGGCGGCAAATGCCTTGTCAAGGTTGAAATTCCCGAAAGCTGGAAGACAGCGGAAGACGCGCCTGCTTTGCACATCAGAGGCAGCGTTCCTCCGATAGTCCGCAATATGCTTGACCCCATCAACGTTCAGAAAGGCGACAAACTGCCGGTCAGCACATTCCTCGGTTGCGAAGACGGAACAATAGAGCTCGGACTTACGGCATACGAAAAACGCTGTGTTGCAACACAGGTGCCTGAATGGGATCCTGAAAAATGTATCCAGTGCAACCGCTGTTCGCTCGTTTGCCCGCATGCCGCAATCCGCCCGTATCTTCTTAATGAAGAAGAGGCGGCAAATGCTCCTGACGGCATGCTTAAGAAAAAAGCGCTCGGCAAATTCCCCGGCATGCAGTTCTCACTGCTGATAAGCAAAGAGGATTGCACAGGTTGCGGAAGCTGCGCAGCATCGTGTCCGGCAAAAGAAAAAGCGCTGGCAATGATACCGTTTGGCGAATCAAAATCAACACAGGAAGAATGGCAGTACGGACTCAATCTGTCCGACAAAAACGTGCCTGATCGTTACACGGTGAAAAACAGCCAGTTCTATACGCCGCTGCTTGAATTCTCCGCTGCGTGCGCTGGCTGCGGCGAGACGCCGTACGCCAAACTTCTGACACAACTCTTCGGCGAACGCGTCTACTGGGCAAACGCAACCGGCTGTTCACAGGCCTGGGGCGGCGCGATGCCGGGCATACCCTACACCAAAAACAAACAGGGATGCGGCCCTGCATGGAGCAACTCCCTTTTTGAAGACAACGCCGAATTCTGTCTCGGCATGAGCCTGTCCGTCCGCCAGCAGAGAGACGCGCAGAGGCTGAGGGCAGGCAGGTTGCTTGAGCTTGGCAAAAACGCGCCTGAAAAAGAAATTAAAGAATGGCTTGGCGCCTTTGACAACTTTGAACAGTCAAAAACGGCAGGCGACAGGCTTGCGGAAGCGCTTGAAGCAAAGCTTGAAACGCTTGACGGTGAAAGCAGGCAGCTTGCGGAAGAAATGCTTCTGAACAAAGACCAGCTTTCAAAGAAAACCTTCTGGATGTACGGAGGCGACGGCTGGGCATACGACATAGGCTTCGGCGGGCTTGACCACGTGCTTGCAAGCGGACAGAACGTCAACGTATTCATAGTTGATACCGAAGTCTACTCCAACACAGGCGGACAGTCGTCAAAAGCCACGCCTCTCGGCGCGGTTGCACAGTTCTGCAAATCAGGCAAGGTTACCGGCAAAAAAGACCTGGGCGCAATATTCATGACCTACGGCAGCGTCTACGTTGCTCAAGTTGCAATGGGCGCAGACCCCGCACAGCTTGTAAAAGCAATAAAAGAAGCGGAAGAATACGACGGACCTTCAATAATCATCTCCTACGCGCCCTGCGCGGCACACGGCATAGTGCGCGGCATGAGCAGCACGCAGGAAGAAATGAAACGCGCCGTCGAAGCAGGCTACTGGACGCTTTACCGCTACAACCCGCAGCTTGAACAGCCGCTGACGATAGA
>JAUNNW010000133.1 GCA_030531285.1 Synergistaceae bacterium
TGGAAAGGCTGCAGCGTGTAGGAGCGTATCTGGCTTCCCCATGCTATGACGCGCTTTTCGCCCTGCAGATTGTCAAGCTGTTCC
Source organism: Synergistaceae bacterium (assembly GCA_030531285.1). Classification (GTDB taxonomy): domain Bacteria; phylum Synergistota; class Synergistia; order Synergistales; family Synergistaceae; genus Equadaptatus. The sequence goes on from JAUNNW010000133.1 coordinate 85, forward strand.
TGCCTTTCGCGAAGCTGTTTCTCAAACAGCCTGCCGCGCAGAACCTGCATTGCAGTTGCCCTGTTCATGTGCTGGGAACGTTCCGTCTGGCAGCTGACGATTATTCCCGTCGGAATATGCGTTATGCGGACCGCAGAGTCAGTCATGTTAACGTACTGACCGCCTGCCCCGCTTGCGCGGAACGTGTCAAGTTTCAGGTCTTCCGGGCGTATTTCGATTTCAGCATCGTCAGGGAGAACCGGCATTACCTCCACGGATGCAAAGCTTGTATGTCTGCGTTTTGCAGCGTCGAACGGCGATATGCGAACAAGTCTGTGAACCCCCTGCTCTCCTTTAAGATATCCGTACGCGTAATCTCCCGAAACCGAGAAAGTGACAGTTTTTATACCTGCTTCCTGATCCGGAAGTTCGTCTATAATTTTTACGCCGTATCCATGGTCCTCTGCCCAGCGCACATACATTCTGTAAAGCATTGCAGCCCAGTCCTGAGCGTCAAGTCCGCCCGCCCCGGAATGCACCATAACAATAGCATCGACGGCGTCATATTCGCCGTCAAGCAGGACGTATATTTGATATTCTTCTATTTTTTTGGAAAGCTCCCCTGCACGCGCGAAGAATTCCTGCAACAGATCTTCGTCCTCAGCTTCGTTCAGGAGTTCTGTGATTGTCTCAAGCTCTTCTATTTCATTTTTTACGCCGCTGATTTTTTCAATTCTAGCGTCCAAACGCGAAAGCTCGCGGGAAATATCCTGCGCCTTGTCCGAATTCCAGAAATCGGCGCTTTCCGTTAACGATCTAAGTTCTTTTGCCTTTTTCTCTGCCGAAGGCAGGTCAAAGGCTTTCACGCAGCTCATCAAACGATGAACGCAGGTTAGACATGACTGTTGATGCCGGAAGCATTACCATGTTTACCCCTCCTTACATTACCGGTTTACATTATACCCCAGCGAAGTGTAAAATGAAACAGTACTGGAGGGAACAAATTGGACGGAAAATTTAGCGCGGAACTGCTGGGAGAGTATCTCGCCGCAAATAGCTGTGCTGCAGAGATTATTTTCCTTGACAAAACAGTTTCCACTCAGGAAGAGGCAAAACGCTTCGCAGCACACGTCAGCAGCGCTGACGCTGTTTTAGTTGCCGAAGATCAGTATGGCGGACGCGGAAGAAACAAACGCCGCTGGTTTTCCGCCGCAGGCGTTTCTCTTTCGTTTTCCGTTCTGACGCATCCGGATATTCCGCTTTCCTGCATACCGTTTGCAAGTTACGCAGCCTCTCTCTCCGTTCTGTCAGTTTTACAAAGCAACGGCACAAATGCTGAAATAAAATGGCCGAACGATCTGCTCGTCAACGGCAGAAAGATCTGCGGCATTATAAGCGAAGGCGCCGTATATGGTTCAAAACTGCGTTATCTTGCAACAGGATTTGGCATGAACGTTAACAATGAAACGTCAGATTTTCCGGACGAACTGCGCACTGCGGCAACTTCGGTCAGAATTGAAACAGGTCGAAGCGTCAGCCGTGAAAAACTGGCAGCGGAAATTACGGTTAAATTTACGAATTTTTTGAAGCTTCTGAAAAATAATCCTAAGTCTCTGCTTGAGATTTATCGTCTGCATTGCACTACTCTCGGAAAGCGTGTAAAAATAATCCTTGAAAATGAAGAAATAATCGGAACAGCCATTAACTTAAATGACGACGGCTCCCTTCTGATTGAAAAAAACGGCGAAAAACTTTCGTTTTTCGCCGCCGATGTCATTCATTTAAGAAACGCTAACCAAGTTTGTTAGCTCTTTTGCAAAGCTGAACCCCAAGCACAAGGAACACTATGTTCGCCAGCCAGGCAGACAGCAGTGACGGAATAAGCCCGGCTTCTCCCATAGACCTTGCAAAAGACATAATTACGTAATATACAAAAACTATAATTACACTCAAGCCGACTCCCCTGCTGGAATTTGTGCGCTGCGGGCGGCTGCCGAGCGCTGCCCCGACAAGAGCCAAAACTATGCACGCCCATGGTATCGCTATTCTGAAATGCAAGGCAACCCACAGCTTCGTCGGGTCTTCTCCCATTTTGTATTTTGTCTTTATCAGCTTGTACAGATCATCTATTCCCATCTGGTCAGGATCATCCGAGCTGCGGCGAAATTCGTCCGGAGTCAAATTAAGATTAAGCTGCTGTTTGTCAAATCTGAACAGCTGCGAGGCTTTTATATTGTCCTGAATTTCGTAAACGCGCCCGTTATAAATCCACCAGCTTCCGTCTTTCCATTCGCCCTTTTCAGCATCCGTAAGTCTTGCAAGGCTGCCTTTTTCATATTCCTGAACAAGCACCTTTTCCATTTCTCCGCTCCCTACCGCCATTTTGTTGACGTATATAACGCGCTTGAGTCCGCCGTTTTCTTCCTGTTTGAGGAAAATCTTTTCTTTGAACATCACCGGAGACTGCTTAAGCACCTCATACATCATGACGTTCCCGGAAGCTTTTTCGCTTACCGGTACAAGCGTTTCGTTAAAAAACATGGCTAACAGCGAAACAATCACAGAAACGAACATTACTGATTTAATAATTCTGTTAAAGGAAAGCCCTGCCGATTTCAGCGCTACCAGCTCTGAATTCGCTGACATGGTGCTGAAGCCTATCAGCGAAGCGAGCAGACAGCTCATCGGAATTGTAAGGGCAACAATCCCGGGAAGGCTGTACAGGAAAAGACGTATTACTACACCGAACGAAACCCCGCGCTCAATGATAAGCTCTGCAAGCCTGAAAAGGAGTCCTCCGGCAACCAGTATCGTCGTAAAAACCATAATGCCGAAGAAAAATGGCCCCGTAAGCTCTCCAAGCACAAATTTATCAAGTGCGCGAAGCCTGAAAAATTCTTTCAGTTTGGCAAAAAAATCTTTCATTTATTATTTCCCACTCTCGTTAATTTCGAGTATCTTTTCAGCAAACTCTCTTACTGCGCCAAAACCGCCGTTTTCAGACGAAATCCAGTCCGCTGCTTTTTTGGCGGGGGTGCTTGCATTGGCAGGCACCATACCGATACGCGACCATGCAAGGCACTCAACATCAGGGATATCATCGCCTGCATACGCAATTTCTTCCTGTTTTATATCCCACTGTTCCGCAAGTTTTTTTAAATCTTCAAGTTTGGTCTGCGTGCCGTTGATGCAGGCATCAACTTTAAGATTATCAGCTCTCTGCTGCGTAGCCGCAGAATAGCGCCCGCTTATAAACG